>SFHN01000080.1 GCA_004555635.1 [Eubacterium] saphenum | reverse complement strand
GATATCGAGGTCGGAGCAGTCGGGAATGTAGGAGAAGGTCTTGTCTGCGGAAGAAGCAACCGCAACAGCCTCGCCGTAGAGCTGAGCCTCCTGATATGCCTTCTTTGCCCACTGACCGGTGATTATGTAAGCAGCCTTCTTGTTCTTCATCATATTCATCGGAACCGCAGCAAACTGCTGAGAAGCGCCGCCCTGAAGGAACAGAACCTTGTAGTTGTCGGGGATATTCATAATCTCTCTGATATCCGCCTCGGCCTCCTTGATGATTGCATCATAAGCCTTGGAGCGGTGAGACATCTCCATTACAGACATACCCGTGCCCTTGTAATCGAGCATTTCCTCTGCCGCTTCCTTAAGAACCTCCTCGGGAAGTACAGCGGGGCCTGCGCTGAAATTGTAAACTCTCATTAGTAAAATCCTCCTAGAAAAATATTCGCTTTAACGCGCTAACATTAACATTATAAATCTTTTTCCCTGATATGTCAAGCGGATTTCGGAAAATTTGACAAATTATTCTCAAAATTCTTACAGCGGAAGCCTGCGCTGAGCGGCAAGCCGCTTTCTAATCAGCTCCGCGAAGTCCTGCGGGCTTTCAACGCTTATCATAGGGCCGAACGAAATCACGTTTACGGCAAGCTCTGCGCGGTCTGCGGGGGAATAGAAAAGCGTTATTCGACAGCTTCCGTCGGGGAGTTGCTCTGTTTCTTTCTCATAGTGTGCAAAATGCAGCAAAGCACGCTCAACCGCCTTTCGCTCTTTGCGAACAGAAAGCACAAGCACCGCTTTGTTTTCATTCGGCATTTTCTGCGGGATATCGGCGGGGTTGGAGAGCGCCTGCGCCCGCTGTATCCGCGCAACGGAAAGCACGTTCCCGATTTTGCCGCCGTTTACCCAAACGCGGAACTTATCCTCCGCCTCGGAAAACTCCAGCCGATAGGGGGATACCACAGTCTCCCGCGAAGCCTTATCCGTTCTGTACAAAACGCGAAGCTTCGTTCCGTTTTTCACCGCGAAAAGCACCTCGCGGAAAACGGCGATATATCGCGGGTCGGCGTAATCGTCGCCATCGGAATATCTGTCGGGGACAACGATATCCTCGGGCGTATACAGCGGCTTTATCCCGTCAAGAAAGCCGAAATCGACGTCAAACAGCTTTATGCGCGGGTCAAGCGAAACCGCCTTCAGCCAGCGAAGCTGAAGCGTGGTCGGCGGAAGCACCGGCTCGTGAAGCAGCGGTGTAGAAAGGTCGGGGAACAGAAGCTGCCAGCGCTGCGATTTCAGCGCGGGGATAATCGTCATAAAGCTCTCCGCAAACGCATTGTCGTCGCACAGATTGCGCAGCTTTGTTTCCGTCAGCTCGCCGCGCACGGCGGCGCGGAGTATAGCGGCGACGGCGTTGTAATACGCGCCGTATATTTCGTGAAACAGCATAATCGGCCCCCTAAACGCCGTACATTCCGTACATTTTTTCGAGGTCGCTTCTGAACTCGCGCGCAATCTCCTTGTTCTCAAATTCCAGCGACTCAATACAGCCGATAAAGCTGCGTATCCACGGGACAAGCTCCCTGCTGTCGTAGACGTACGCAGTAAAGCGCGCCCCACCGCCGTCAAGCCGCTCAACCGTGCCGCAGCGCTTTTCGCGTTCGAGCTTTGTTATCATATACTCCTCGCCCGCTGCGGGGTTAATCACAAAGGAAACGCGCTCGGGCGCTTTTCCCTGTCGAAGCGACATATTCCAGATGTGTTTTCCTAGTCCGTCCAGCATTTCGCGCAGCGCCGAAAACTGCGGGCAAATCTCCCCCGCCGACACATCGCGCAGATAATCTAGGCGGAAGGTAAGCACCGCGCCGATTTCGCTGTCATAGCCGACCAGCCATCTGCGCCCCGTCTGAACGCTGACATAGATTTTAAGCGGAACGCACGCGTGCTCATTCCACTCGGAATTGTTCCTTGTGTAATAGGAGAACTTTACGCAGCGGCGCTCGCCGATTGCTTCAAAAAGCGCGCAAAGCACCTCGCTCTCGAGAACGTGTGTTATGTAGTGGCGCTTGAACGCGAAAACCTCGCTGCCGCCGCCCATTTTGTCAAGCAGAAAGCTGCCGAAAGCGCCGCACACTCCCGCCTCGGAAAAGAACTCCAGCGCGTCGCGCCACTTTTCAAGGCTTATCTCGTCTGCGCGGCGGTAGAGCGTCTGCCGCCCCTGCTTTTCGCTGCGTATAAGCCCAAGCTCAATATATTCGGAAAGCTTCTTGCGTATGTTCGACTGCTCAAAGCTCATAGGTGCGTCAAAGCGCGACAGCCGTCCGTCAATCTCCTCGGTTATCTCCGACAGCGGCAGCGCGGTTTCGCTGTCGTGAAGAATGTCGAAAAGCAGGAAGTGCAGCGTGATGTCGCCGTCGGTAAAGCTTTTGCTTTTAAGCGCTCGGTAAAGCGGATTGCTGCCCGCCGCGCGGCTGTCGATAGAGAGAAAGACGTTCTTCCCCTCGCGGGTTCTGTGCGAGGAAACATAATCCCCGAGCCAGCTTTCCAGCCTTCTGCGCTCGTTGTCGTAGGAGCGGGCGCTTTTCTTGTCGTACTGACCGCGCGTGCGGAAGCCGTAGACATAAAACTCGCGGATATAGTCACGCACACGCTCGAAATTCTTTATCAGCTCGGTGTAAGCCATACCCTCTCCTTTCCCGAAAAACACAAGCCCCCGCCGACTTCGGCAGGGTGCTGCCCTTAACCCATAATAAGCTCGCACAGGCGGTCGGCGGAGTTTTTAAGCACGCTGTAATCTCCATAATCCCTGCGGTAAAGCTCGACGATATACGCTCCGTCATAGCCGACAGCGCCAAGCTTTTTCCCGAGAAGCGGGAAATCAAACGTACCATCGCCGATAGGCACACAGTCGCGGTCGGCGTTTCCGTCGGAGCAATGGCAATGGACAATACTCCCTCCAAGCGCGTCGATATAGTCGAAAACGCTCTCTTTGCTGCGCCGCGCCTGCTTCAAGTCAAGCACAAAGCGCGCGTAATCGCCAAGTTCTTTCTTCATCGCTTTGAGGAAGTCAAGACTGCCGCTCATACAGTAGCAGACATTCTCCTGCGCGACGGTTACGCCGTATTCGCGCGCCGCCTCAGCAAGCAGCCGAAACTGCCGCATATACAGTTCGGGGGTGCAGCGGCTGCTTTTTATCGCGCCGTGAAGGACGAAAAACCTTGCGCCAAGTTTGTTCATTCCGTCGAAAAAGCGCCTGTACATTGCCATAATCTCGTTTACGCGCCTGTCATACTCGGTGAACAGATACACGCTTTCCATAGGAGAGGAGAACGGGTGCAGCGACACCACCTCAAGCCCGCTCTGCCGCGAGGTCTGCGAAATCTGCGACACGACAGGCTCGCTTGCCTCATACTCGCAGTTTGCGAACACCTCCGCCGCCGTTATTCCGAGCTTCGCAAGGATATCGAATGCGTCCTCGGTATGCAGCGGATAAAGCGACGCGGTAGAAACTCCGAACTTCATACAGGCTCTCCCCCTTTCGGATATATCACAAGAGATAACAGTTATATGTTAATTATATCACAATTATCCCGATATTGCAAGAGGGAAAATGCGAGCAAGTTTTCACGGAAATCTTTACCCCAGCAGAACAGCCCGAGGGACCTTCCTCGGGCTGCAATTTCACTTAACAAACTCAAAGTCGATAAACCCGCCGTTCACGTTTACGCTTATGCACTTCACGCGAACCTTGTCGCCAACGGTGAAAATGCTTCCGTCGGCTGCGCCTTTAAGAATAACGTTGTGCTCGGTTTCGTACTCGCCGAGAGGGAGATTTGCAACCGAAACCATACCCTCGACCGTGTTCGGAAGCGACACAAATACTCCGCTCGGGCTTACTCCCGAGATGAAGCCGTCAAACTCCTCGCCGACGTGGTTTTTCATATACTCCGCCATATACAGCTTTTCGCAGTCGCGCTCGCAGCGTATCGCAGAAAGCTCGGTGTTCGAGGCACGAAGCGCAGCGCTGTGCGCAAACTCGGTGTATTTCTTAGCGAGTTTCTCCTTGCTGAGCGCATAGACGTAATCGGTCAGTATGCGGTGAATGGAAAGGTCGGCGTAGCGCCGTATCGGAGAGGTGAAATGCGCGTACTCGGGCATAACAAGTCCGTAATGCCCAAGCGGCTCGGGGTCGTAGCGCGCCTTCATCATCGTGCGCAGAACTATTCGGTTTATGACAGCAGCCTTCTCGCTGTCCGCATTTTCGCGGAGAATATTCGCAAGGTCTGCGGCGGTGGATTTCTCGCTTATCCCGACAGGGTTAATGCCAAGCGCGGTCAGCGTGTCACCAAGAGCAAGCAGCTTTTCGGCGGGCGGAGCCTCGTGGACGCGGTAAACAAACGGGATTTTCTCGCGCATTGCAAGCGCTGCCGCAGAGTTGTTTGCCACAAGCATAAACTCCTCGATAATGCCCTCGGCAACGCCGCGCTCGCGGGGCTTTACGTCAATGCAAATGCCGTTTTCATCTGTAAGGATTTTCGTTTCCGTTGTGTCAATCTCAGGCGCGCCGCGCTCGCGGCGGTTTTTCGAGAGTATTTCGGCAAGCTCGCGCATTATGGGTATCCTGTCGATAACACGCGCGTATTTCTCCTTTATCGCGTCGTCGGCAGTGCCGTCGAGTATCTTGTTAACCTCGGAATAAACGCCCTTGACGCGGCTGCGAATTACGCTCTTTTCAAAGCGGAAGCTGAGCAGCTTACCCGCGGCGCTAAGTTCCATAAGACAGGAAAAAGCAAGCCTGTCAACGTTCGGGTTAAGCGAACAAATGCCGTTTGAAAGCTCCTTCGGAAGCATAGGCACAACCCTGTCAGCATAGTAAATCGACGTTCCGCGCTCAAAAGCCTCGTTGTCAAGCGGACTTCCCTTTTTCACATAATGAGAAACGTCCGCGATATGCACGCCGAGCCTGTAACCGCTATCGGTTTTCGTGATGCTTACCGCGTCATCGATATCCTTCGTATCTGCTCCGTCTATCGTGAAAATCGGCTCGCCGCGCAGGTCAAGGCGGCGGGATACCTCATCCTCGTCGAGGTCGTCGCAGGCGAACTTCGCCGCCTGCGCAAGCGCGTCCTCGGGAAACTCGGTGTGAAGCCCGTTTGCAAGCATATACGCCTCGGCGCAGGACTTCGCGTTATCAGCCGAGCCGAAGCTGTTCTCGATAGTAACCGTGTGGTCAAAGTGCCTTTCGCCGCGGCTTTTGATTGAGAAAACAACCTTATCACCGACTTTAAGCGGAAGCGCGTCCTTCTCGGCGTGCCTTGAAGCGATAAACAGCGGCTCGTCGCACAGCTTGTCGGGAAGCACCATAAGGCGGTTGTTCTCCGCGACAATAACGCCCGTGAGCAGCATATCGCTTTCCTTCAGGATATCTATAACAACGCACTCGGGGTTGAAGTGAAGCTCCTCGGGCATTCCCGTGCTTTTTGCAAGGACGATATCCCCCGGGATTGCGCCAAGCATATCGCGCCCGCGGACGTAATACTCCGCGCACGGCTCTTCAAGCTGCGTCACAAAGCCCGAGCGCGGCGCAACGCGCGTAACCTCCGCCCTGAAATACAGTTCCGGCTGCTTTATGCGCCATACGCCCTTTTTGCAGGTGATATCCCCAAAGCGCTTCAGCTCCTCGAGCGCCTTTGAAAGCTTTTTCTCGTTTTTCTTTGTCGCGCCAAGAGATTTTATAAGCGCCTTTTCGGTCATACCGTCCGCGCCCGAAGCAAATAGCGAAGCTATGATGTCTTTTTTCAAACCGTTCATAGTTTTTCCTTTCACACTACAATGATAGTATTCCCCGAAAAATTCCTCTAAAACAAAAAAACAGGCACAAAGCCTGTTTCATTGTATGGATTAAACTGTCCGACGGGCTTTGTTACGTCGGCAGTTTCTGCCGCGCGCCGCTGTCAAAATGTCGGATTACTCTGCCGCGCTCTCGGTATCGGAGCCGGCTTCGCTCTCTGTGGAGGTATCGTCAGCCGCACTGTCCGAGGAAACGTCGTCCGCAACGCTGACAACGGAAGATGTATCGGTGGAAGAGGTGTCGTCTGTCTTTCCGCCGAAGTATACGTTGATAACGTTAACGCCCAGTGCAAGCACGAAGAACACTATCATAGCAGCGATAGTCGCCTTGTTAAGCATAGCGTCCTTTGTTCTGCCCGAGTTCTTACCGTAGTAGCTGTCTGCGGTTGTACCCGAGATTGTCTGGGACATCTGGTTTTTGGTTTCCTTCATCAGGACTACCACGATAATAAATACGCACGCGATGATAAGA
>SFHN01000079.1 GCA_004555635.1 [Eubacterium] saphenum | reverse complement strand
ACAGGCAGTTTGGTTTCCGCGACAGGCCGAACGAGGTCTGGGGCGCGGGTATGAGCCAATGGCTGACAAAGTAGGACGGTTATTGACAAATCACGGCAATTATGCTACAATAAAAAAGGAGCATTTTATGCTTTTTCAGGCAGCCTCGTGCTGACATTATGATTGGAGAGGTAAATATATGGAAAGATTTTGCGGAAAATGCGGCAAGCTTGTGTCCGGCGAGGGTCAGTTCTGTCCCGACTGCGGCGCACCTTTAGACAGCGCGGTTAATCTCAGCAAGCCCGAGCAGCCTGCTCAGAGCACGCCTTATGTACAGCCTATGCAGCCCGCCCAGCAGAGCTTCGGTTCGCAGACAACAAGCGGCAACTACAACCAGAGCCAGATGCCTAACTACCCCCAGACGAGCAACGTCAGCAACGAGCGCAGCGAGGATATGACGGTCGGTCAGTGGGTCGGAACGCTTCTGTTAGGCTCCTGCCTCGGCTGTGTGAGCATTGTTCTGCTTTTTGTATGGGCGTTCGGCGACACGCCTCAGCCCAAGAAGAACTGGGCAAGAGGTATGCTGATTATTCAGCTCATCTCTATCGCAATAGTTGTTCTGTTCTACATAGGTATGTTTGTGTGCCTCGGTATGGCAGGTGAGGATTTCAGCGAAATCTTCGCGGAAATGGCAGGCTAACATCAATAATCAAAGCGCCCGTATTACAGCGGGCGCTTTTTCTGTATTACAATTTCCCTATTAAGAGAGGAATTACATATGTTTTTAGATAGATTTCCCGCTTTTGCAGTGTGACTGATTTCGGCGCGTTTATTCCGGACGGCTGCTGAAGATGATGTCAAGCATACGCTGCGGGTTGTCGAGAAACTGCTTCGTAATCTGATAATGCTCCGTCTGCCTGTACTCGGTGCGCTCTATCCCCATATCCGAAAAGCGCAGTATTTCCGCGTCGGGATATGCCATAAGTATCGGAGAATGCGTTGCGATAATGAACTGCGAGCCGTCACTTACAAGGCTGTGGATATCCCCAAGCAGCCTTAGCAGCCGCGCGGGCGACAGCGCCGCCTCCGGCTCGTCGAGAAGATACAGCCCGTTGCCCCGAAAGCGCTGCTCGATAATCGTCAGAAAGCTCTCGCCGTGGGACTGCTCGTGGAGCGTGCGCTCGCCGTAGCGTATTCCGCCCTGCGGCAGGCTGTCGAGATAGGTTGCGGAATTGTACAGACTCTCCGCGCGCAGAAAATAGCCGTCGCTCGGGCGGAAAGCGCTTTTCACCGTTGTCAGCAGCTCTGACAGCGGCGAGTGTGTGTCAGCAGTGGAAAATCGGTAGTTCTTCGAGCCGCCCTCGGGGTTAAACCCCATACTGACGGCAATCGCTTCAAGCAGCGTTGATTTTCCCGAGCCGTTTTCGCCGACGAAGAACGTTACCGCAGACGAAAACGAAAGCTCCCCGCTGCCGCAAAGCCACTCAATCGCGGGGATATCGCAAAGGTAGCTGTCCTTAGGAAGCGGCTTTGAAAGCCGTATCCCGCAAAGAAACGGTTCGTTCATACGCGCTCCTTTTCAATAAGCTAGGCACTCAGCGAGCCTCTCGGCGGAAAGCTCCTCGGAAAGCACCGCTCCGCAGATTTCCTCGATGACCTCGTCGGAATACTCCGTCTGCTTTGAAAGCAGCTTTAGGTTGTTTACCCTGTCGCGCTCGGAGAGCCGCCCGTTTTCGAGCCACGTCATACAATCCATAGCGGAAAGCGCCGCAGTAAACGCAGCGGAAAATCCAAGCTTTGACAAAACCTCTCCGTCATAGCTTCCCTTTAGAAAATAGCGGAACACGCTGTACGCCGCGACGCGCTCATACTGCCACAAACCGAACGCATTTTTTTGCAGAAACTCGGGCAGCGCTGCGGAAATCCGCTCGGCATTCTGCGAGAGAAAACGTATCCGCTGCGTCCACTCGTCGTTTATCGGCTCGCCGCCCTCAAGGCAGCGAAGAAGCGCTGCTATCGTTTCAAGGCGGCGCGTTTCGCTTATTTCGGCGAAAGCTTTTTCGGCATTTGGCAGGCGCATTTTCCCTCTGTCAAGGCTCTGCTGAAGAAAGCGCGTATACACGGCGCAGCGCAAAAGCCTGTCCGCAAGCGGCGCGCTTCTGTCTGAAAGCAGCGAGAAAAGCTGCTCCCTCGCCTGTTTCAGCAGGCGGTAAAGCTCGCCGTCAACGTCGTCGCCTGTTTCCTCGTCGATTTGTTCGGTGACAAACGAAAGCGGCTCTGTATCTGCGAAAAGCAAGCGGCATACCTCCTCGCAGCAAAGCCCAAGCCCCGCTTCCTTCTCGTCGTTAAACCATTCAAAAAAGCGCGGGTGAAGCGCGCAGATATCGCACAGCGCGTCCTCGCCCATATTCAGCACAAGCTCGCACAGGCCGTCCTGCCGAAGCAGGGCGCAGCGCTGCCCCGCCGTGTTAGCGAAGGTCGGGCATTCGCCGCCGTACTTTATCGCGGCGCGAAGCTTTTCACCGAAAGCGCCCTCCGCCGCCTCAAACCGCGAAAGCGCCTCCTCGTCGATGTCTATTTCCCAGCCGATACAGCAGTTGTCGCTGCATTTGTCGGCGATACAGGCAAAGCTGTCATAAAACGCGGGCTTTGTCAGCAGCATTGTCACTCTCTCCTTTTCAAAAGCGGGTTTCCCCGCACATAATTCTACACAGATTATAGCAAACTCCGCAGTAAATGTCAATAACGCTTGCAATAACAGCGAAAATGTGATACAATGTAGAAAACGAAATCTTACGAGGTGTTATATTATGGAAAAAGTATCTTGGAAGGGCGGCACGCTGCTGTCGCCGGTGCCCGCGGTGCTGGTGTCCTGCGGGACGATGGAAAAGCCGAACGCGCTTACCATAGCTTGGACGGGAATAACCTGCTCCGACCCGCCGAGAACCTACATCTCCGTCCGCCCCGAGCGCCACTCCTACGACATCATCAAGAAAAGCGGCGAGTTTGTCATCAATATGATGCCGTCAAGCTTTGTCCGTCAGGTTGACTACTGCGGCATAAAGTCGGGTAAAACCGAGGATAAGCTTGCGAAAAACCGCCTTGTCCCGCAGGAATGCACAAACATCTCCGCGCCACAGATAGCGCAAAGCCCGATAACGCTTGAATGCAAGGTATACGACATAGTCCCGCAGGGCAGCCACGATATGTTTTTGGCGGATATACTTGCGGTGAACATCGACAAGGAGCTTCTCGACGAGCGCGGCAGGCTCAAAATCGAGAAAGCGGGGCTTATGACTTACGCCCACGGAACATATTTTGCACTCGGAAAGAAGATAGGCACGTTTGGCTTCTCGGTTAAGCCAAAGCGCGCAAAAATGCCGAAAAACAAAGGAAAGCGCAAGTGATATGGTTAACATAGGAAACGACTGGGACGAACTGCTGCGCGGGGAGTTTCAAAAGGAATACTACCTGAAGCTGCGGCAGTTTTTAATCTCGGAATACAACACGCACACCATCTACCCGCCGATGGGCGATATCTTCAACGCGCTTCGCGCAACGCCATACGCAAGCGTTAAGGCGGTAATTCTCGGGCAGGACCCTTACCACGGCGCGGGGCAGGCGCACGGAATGTGCTTTTCGGTTAAGAAAGGCGTTCAGCCGCCGCCCTCGCTTGTAAACATCTTCAAGGAGCTTAACGCCGACCTCGGCGTGCCGATACCGAAGCACGGGCAGCTCACCGACTGGGCGAAAAACGGCGTGCTTCTGCTTAACACCGCGCTCACCGTCCGCGAGGGGCAGGCAAACAGCCACCGCGGAATGGGCTGGGAGATATTCACCGACCGCGTAATCGAGCTTCTTAACGAGCGGGAGCAGCCGATTGTCTTTCTGCTGTGGGGAGGAAATGCGCGCGCGAAAAAGCGGCTGATTACGTCACCGCAGCACCTTGTGCTTGAATGCGCTCACCCAAGCCCGCTGTCGGCGTACAACGGGTTCTTTGGCTGCCGTCATTTTTCAAAGACAAACGAGTTTCTGAAAGCAAACGGGATTTCACCGATTGACTGGACAATTTCAGACTGACACGAAAGGGGTTTTTACAATGGCAAATATCGAAAAGCTGAAAAGAGAATACGGCAACGTTATCTGGACGGGAAAGAAAAACATACTCGGTATGCCGATTTCCCTTACACGCTACATAATCACCGACACAAAGCTGATAACTCGCGTCGGTCTGCTTAACATCAAAGAAGACGAAATCGAGCTTTACCGCGTTTACGACAAGTCGATTTCGCTGTCGCTGCTGCAAAGAATTGTGAAATGCGGCACGGTGAAAATCCTCTCAAAGGACTCCGATACGCCAACAAAGCAGCTTGTTTCCGTCCGCAGACCGCGCGAGGTAAAGCGTATCCTTGACGACGCGGTGCAGGCGCAGCGCGACAAGTATTACGTCCGCGGGCGCGATATGATAGGCGGTTTTGCGGAATGCGACCACGACGGAAACGGAGTTATCGACGATTTCGACTGATATTCCCATAAAACAGTTTTCCCTCCTACGGCAAATCGCAGCCGTGGGAGGGATTTTTGCAGCGGAATATACGGACAAACTCGCGTCGGACAGCGAGCCTTGCGGAAGTGTTCCGAAACAGCGCAGGCTTGTCCTTTCGCCCTTGAATAAACCTCGATGTGGATTCACAGCGGCTCCCCTGTTTTTACGGGAGAACCGCTGTTTCTTTGCAATTACGCTGTTATCAGAGAAGCTATCACATCGACAAACTCGTCCTGCGAAAGCCCCTCGCCAACAAGCTGAAAGCCGACATCGCGGAACATAAACCGCGCCAGATAATATTCCGCGCTTTGCCCGATTGCGACCTCAACGCCGTTAATGACTGATTTTTCTTCCGCAGGGTCGAAGAGATAATAGTCGCACAGCGGCAGGCTGCCTTTCTTAACCTCGACATTGACAGACCTCGAAAAGTCCTCGTTCGAATAGTTGATAACAATGCCGTCCCAATAGACCTCGCCGGTGCCGCCGTCCCGCTTGTAAATCCCGTAACGAACGTCCGTCCATTCGGAAAGGTCATTGGGAACATTCGGGAAAACGTTTGTGCCGTAGTATTCATTCAGCGCGGGCTTATCCATCTGCACGAAATCATCGCCGAGAAGGCAGATGTTATGCTTGTCCAATGATATGCCATCGATTTGGTGAACGACAATTTTGTTGCTTACGGCGGGTTCAGAGTTGTTTTCGGCGGGTTCGGCTTCGCTCTCGGCGGGAACACTGCTTATCGCGGAAGTATCGGCAGAGTAGGGAATGTCTTGGCTTTCAGCCGTCAGCACAGGCGGAGCGCTCTGCCTGCTGCCCTGCCATATTCCAAAGCCAACAATCGCCGCCAGTCCCGCGCAGCAAAACGGCACTGCCGTGCGTGTTATTGCTTTTCTCCTGTGCTTTTGCTCCGCTTCATACTCATATATTCGGTGCAGGACGTCTGCTGCCATTTCGTTATAACTCTTCATAAATAAAGCCCTCCTTCTCTAGCTGCGTCTTTAGTGCTTTTCGTGCGCGGCAGGCAAGCATTTCGATGTTGTGCACGCTTTTCTTCATCACGGCGGCTGCTTCTCTGCTACTGAATCCCTCGAAGTAAATCAGCCACAAAACCGCGCGGTATTCGCTCTTTAGCTTTCGCAGAGCGCGGTGGACGGTGATTTTCTGCTCCTCGCGAAGATATGCCGCTTCAAGCGTTTTCTCGTCGTCAGCAAGCTCCGCACGCTCGTCAAGATAAACCTCGGCTTTTTTGGAGCGCCGCCGCAGATAATCAATCGCAACGTTGCGCCCGATTGTGTAAAGCCATGTCCGAAACGAGCCTGTCCCCTTGTCGCGCGGCTTCTTTGTGCCGAGCAGGACAAAGGTGTCCTCCGCAAGCTCCTCGGCGGTGCTTATGCTGCCGACAATACTGCACAGGTAGAAAATCAGCCCGTCCTTGTAGTCGCGTATGAGTTCGACAAGACCGCTTTCATCGCCCATATCGCGAAAACGGCGGTAGCTCTCTGCGCCGCTGTCCTTTTTATCCACATTGTCACCCCTTTCCGATTTAACCTTTCACTTATTACACGAAAAACAACCCCGAAACCTCACAGCAAAAACGAAAAATAACCCGAGAAGAACAAAGCTTCTCGGGTTAGGGCTTTTTAGGGCTCTATTTTCAAATCATACTCTCCTGCCAGCAGTCGGGTGCTGTCAGACCGAACATCTTAACGATTGTCGGCGCGATGTTGGACAGACCGTACTTGCCGTCCTTAATCGTGTACTTAACGTCCTTGTCGTAGATGATGAAGG
>SFHN01000078.1 GCA_004555635.1 [Eubacterium] saphenum | reverse complement strand
GCGGCGCAGACGTCGGAAAGCCGCTTTACTGCGGGCGCGTTTTTGTCGATAATCTTCTTTATCGCCGCAACATAGCTGTCCGCGTAATGTGCAAACATTATGTCAAAATCCGAGTAGATTTCCTCGCATTTTTTCAGCCAATCCTCACGGTCCGCAAAGCTTGACATACGCTCAAACGCTTTCAGCAGCTCCTCCTGAAGCAGCGTGTCGTTTTCAAAGCTGAATGTATGAAACAGCACCTCGCGCTCCTGTGCGGAAATGCCGTTTTCCTCGTCTTCGCTGTTGTAAAAACAGCTCATAGTGCGCTTCATTGACAGCGCCTTCATCGAGAAAACCCGCGCGTCATCTGCAATCGAGAAGTTAAGCGGAAGCCCGAATGCCTGTGCGTTTTCCTTGATTACGTTAATACAAAATGAGTCGATTGTGCCGATACTTGCACTGCGAAGCGCAACCATTTGCTCTGTAAGCAGCACACGAAGCGCAGAAGCTTCCGTACTGAAGTCGGAGGAAAGCGCCTTTATCCTCTCGGCCATTTTCGAGATAAGCTTTGCGCGAAGCGACGAGGCAGCGTTTCGGGTGAAGGTGAGTATCGCAAGGCTGTCGCCCCGTATATTAAGCGACGGCTCGGAAAGCAGCCGAAGTATTCTGTCAACAAGCAGCGTTGTCTTTCCGCTTCCCGCGGCTGCGGTAACAATCGCGCTGTGGTTGTGCGGTGCGTTTATTGCCGCCTTTTGCTGCGGCGTTGGCTTAAAGCTCATTCCTTCACCTCCTTGTCCTTTTTTGCACGCGGGGATTTTTCGTCCGCTTCTTTACGCAGATACTTTGATATGTCTGCCTTTTCGTCAACAATTACGCATTCGCCCTTGCCGCAAATCGCGCCGAACGAGCAGTAGTCGCAGGGCGAAACCTCGCCGTTTTCCTTGTATACAACAGGCTTTGCGGTCACGTTTCCGCTGAACAGCTCCGAAAGATTGCTCCGGATTGTGCCTAAGCAGTCCTCGCGGAACTCCCTGAAGCCCTCCTCGGACAGCGTGCTGTTTTCATCGGGCATAAATGCCTTGAAAAAATCCTCCTTGCCCGCATTTTTAGCAAGCCAGTCGGGAAGCTGCGGCGGTTCCTCGCCGCGCTGCTTTGCCGCTTCAACCGCTTTAGCGTGCTCGGAAATAACACTCTCCGCAAGCTTATCGGCATATTCCCTTGCCTCGTCGTAGGTCTTGTCGTCGGCAACAAGCATACCGTTTTGCTTGTGCTGCCCCGCAAGGTAAGCGAAAGCGGAGGCGCGCTTGTCCTTAAGCCCGCCGGGCTTTACGGGAAGATAACTTATTCCGCCGGGAAGAACAGGGTTTTCGCCCTTGCTGTTTGCGTCGGACAGCGCGAACAGATACAGCAGCATCTGCACGTTTATTCCCGAAAGCGCCTTTGGAAGGCTGAACCCGCGCGTGTTTGTCTTGTAGTCAACAACGCGAAGGTACTGCGCTCCGTTTTCGCTGTCCGTAAACATATCCACGCGGTCAACAATGCCCGTTATGTTTACATTTTCGCTGTCGTCAAGCGTTATCTGAAGCGGCTTTACGTTGAGCGATTTTTCACCGCTTTGCTGCGAATGATCCGTCTGTGCGATATCCTCGCTGCCGATGTCGGAAAACAGCGAAGCGGGCGGCGGAGCGATGTCGGCGGGCTTTGTTTCGATTATCGGAAGCGAGGAGTTTTCCCGCAGGTTAAGCTCAAAGAACTTCGGCTGATACCGGCGCCCGTAGAACTCACGCTGAAGCATTATCATAATGTCGGCGGTAATCACCGCAAGGTTGTTGAACAGGTACTCCGCGCGTTTGTCGTCGCCGAAATCCTTTGCAAAATGCAGCTTTCCGTAGCTTTCGATGTGCTTTTTTGCGAGCGAATGAAGCTGCCCGCGCGTCAGCGCATAAAACGCGTTCATATCGTCTGCATATTCCTTCAACACCTGCTCCAGGCAGTAGTGAACGGCGTTTCCGCGGAATATCGGGTTAAACGTGCGCATAACCGGCTCGATAATTTTAAGTCCGTTCTCGCAGAAGTATTTGAAGCGGCACAGATTAAGCTTTTCGATTTTTGTAGCAGAGATGTTCTTTTCAAAAAGCAGGCGCGCTTTTTCGGGGTTGATACTCTGCGTTTTGTCAGCGGCGCGGTTTTGCTTCAATTGCTCCATTGTTTCAACAAATTGCCCGTCGTCGGTTGAAATAAGCGCTTGCCTAAGTGCTTCGTGCATTGCGCTGTTGCTGTACAGCCCCGCTGAAAACAGCCGCCTTGCTGCCTTTTTCGTTCGCGCAAAGTATGCGTCGGGTATTTCGGCAGTGTCGGTTACTTCCATATAGGGGAAAATCGACAGAACATTGTCTGCGATTTCGCTGCGCCTGTTTTCTCCGCCCGCGATATCCGCAGCGGGATAGCTAAGCACAAGGAACTCATCGGGCAGCGAAAGCGCCTTGAAAACGCGGTACTGCGACAGGGCATACTGCTCCTTAGCACTTTTCAGGGAGTATTCCTTCTTCGCGCTGTCGCCGATGGTTAAGAGGTTTTCGCGTATTATCTCCGTTTCAAACTGCGAGAAAATCCCGTCAGCGGAAACGGGCGAGGGGAGCGCTGTTTCAACCGCTCCGAGGATAAACACGGCTCTGACATTTCCGACTCTTGTCCTGTCGATATCCCCGACAAGCACCGTATCAATGTACTGCGGCGGCTTAGCAAGAGATGTTCCCGCGCAAACGTCGCAGAACATATCCGCGTAGTCAGATAGCTTTATCGGAACGTCATTCAGCCCCCTGTGCAGGCTGTCCATAATGTTCATCAGCAGGTTCCACAGCGACTGCGTGCTGCGCGTAAAGTCGCTTCTGTTTTCTTCGGGTATCTCTGCCGCGCGCGCTTTGATTGCGCGCTCTACTCCGATTTCTTTTTTGATGAATGCGTAGATTTCCTTGGTGATTTCCGCTCCGTCAATTTGCTTTGAAAGCCTTTTGCGAAGCTTCATAAGCGGCGGGATAACCGCGTTTCTTGTCACCTCTGCGCGGTATTTCAGAACAGCGCTCTGCTTGTCCTCCTCGTCAGCGCATTCAAACGGCTTTTTCAGCATTTCGGGAGTTGCCCCCCACTCGTAGATATACGCTTCAAACGCGTTTATGTCGGAAGCGGTAAGCGCGGTCATCTCGCCGTTTTCAGCTTTCTTCTGCAAAAAGCCCGTTTTAACGTAGCTAAGCACTGAGTTAATCGAGAAGTCAGAGGTAACTACATTCAGCAGGGAAGTAATCAGATTTATCAGCGGTTGATTTAGTATGGAGCTGTGAATGTCCATAAAGAACGGGATTTCGTACCTCGAAAAGCAGCTTTCAAGCTCTCCCTTGTACACGCCGGGGTCAGCAAGCAGCACCGCGATTTCCTTGTACCTGTAACCCTTTTCGAGAACAAGCTCCTTTATCTTCGCCGCCGCGTAATCAAGCTCCGCGAAAATATCCGCAGATTTCACGACCTCAATAGCCCCGTCTGCATTGCACTCCGACGGGATAATGCCAAACAGCTTTTCAGAAAGCTCGGCAAGCGCGGGCGAAGCCTTTCGCGCGCATTCCTCCGTTTCGGTTATTTCCACGGAAATACCGCGGCATTTCTCGTCTGTGCGGGCATAGTACGCAAGCCGCTCTATCTGCGCGTTTATCGTGATGAATGCGCCCGCGCGGGTAGGGTCGCTGTGCCGCATATCTGTGTTAAACGCAAGCGTTACGTTTTCCGCATATGGGAACATCTCTTTAAGAAAATAAAGCTGCCCTTGGGTAAAATCGTTGAACTTATCCACAAAAACGTCTGTGTCGTCAAAGCAGTCCGCGTTGCCCTCGGAGATAATCCCCGCGGCGGTTGCGGTGAAGTCAAGGCTGTCGATATAGCTTTTTTCAAGCTCTCTTGCATACTCCGCATAAAGAATGCCGACGTCGCAAAGCTTGCTTTCAATAAGGCTGTGCCGTCTTATCCTGCGGGAGGAATTTTCTCCGTCGGGCACGCTAAGCCCCTTTTCGATATTCTCCGCGCATAGCAGCTCGGGGTCAATTCCAGCCGTTTTCAGCATTGACACGGTGCTAAGCATTTTTTCGACAAAGCCGCGCTTTTCGCAGATATGCCCCTTGGGAATCGAGCAGTACAGCATCTCGCCGCACCAGCCGAGCGTACTGTAGGCGATGAAAAGGAGAAAAACGCAGCAGACCTCCTCAAAGGTCGTTGGCACAGGCAAGGGGGTAAGCATAGACAGCCTCCTTTATTATAAAGAAAGAACGGAAACACCGGACTTTCCGGCAAGATACGCGCTTTCCCGACGCTGACAGGTGAATAGCAGGATCTGACGCTGCTGCGCTTCCTTTTGCAGCAGATCCAGCGCCGCGGTGCAGCGCGTGTCGTCAAAATTGATCAGCGCATCGTCGAGGACAAGCGGGATGTGTTTCTCCGCGGGCAGGACGAGATCGCAGATCGCCAGACGAACGGCAAGATAGAGCTGATCGGCGGCGCCCTGACTCAACAGGGCGGCGGAGCGCGAAACAGGGGAACCGGATTCCTCCGCAAACGCCTTCAAGGTGCGGTCGAGCAGCACCTTCCGGTACTTTCCGCCGCTCAGTCCGGCAAACAGCTCTGCGGCACGTGCGCCAAGCGCGGGAGAAAAACGGTTTTGCAGGACCGTGTTGGCATGCTCAAGGGAATCCATCGCAAGAGCGATGGCGCTGTATTCGCGCTCCAGAGCATCCAGTCTGCGCTGTTTTTCGGCAAGGGAACTCTCCAGATCGGAGCGGTCGCCGATGGCGCGGATCCGCCCGGCGGTGTAGTCCGCGTCGCGCTGCAGCGCACTGCAGCGCGCGGTGTTTTCCTCCAGCATGCCCTGCAGCTCCGCGCGGCTGCGCACGGGACGCTCGACCGTCTGCGCGGGGGCGCCGGCGGGCGTCTGCTTTTGCAGCACCTCGTACCGCAGCTGTGCCATCTGCGCGTCCCGGACAAGCTGCCGGTGCGTCTCGCGGCGCGAAAGAGCATCGTGAATATAAGCGGAAGCATGGTCAATATCCTTCACGGGGATCTCTGCGAGAATCGCGGCGGACTGCGTTTCCTGCGCCGCGGCAAGCACGGCGCAGGCGGCGTCGGCTTCGTGCACTGCGCGCTCCAAAGCTGCCCGCTGCCGGTCATACTGCGTTCTTTGCGCGTGCTGTCTGCGCCTGATAACAGAGCATACGGCGATTATGCCGCACAAAATGCCGCAGCAGAGCAAAAACGTCGGAAACGGGATGACATGCAGCGCAAACAAAACGCAGAAGACCGCGGCGGCAAGAGCGAACATTATATAATAAGGAACGGCGTTCAAAACGGCGGGCGGCGTGCCGCAAGCGCAAAATTCGTCCAGCGCCTTTTGCGCGCTCTGCCGTTTGCGCTCAGCTTCTGCCTGCTGTGACTTCAGATCATCCAGCGCCTGAAGCTTGACCTTGACCTGCTCCAGCGTCTCGCCCGGCGGCGTTTTTGACGCCTCCATCATGCGGTAAAAGGCTTCCGCTTTTGCGTCGGCTTCCTCCGCTGCGCGCCCGGCGGCGCACAGAGCCCGGTGCTGTTCCTGCCGGTCGGCGGCATCGTGCAGGGCAAGCTCCTGTCTGAGCCTGTCCTGCTCGGACCGAAGCGCGGCGAGCTCCGCTTCGGCAGAGCTGTGCTGCGCGGCAAGCGTGCGCAGCTCGGAAAGGGCTTGCCCGTCCGCCGCGATCGATTGCTCAAGCGCGGGGATCTGTCCGGTTTTGTTGTGACGGCGGGCGTTTAACTGCTTTTTGAGGGTATTCATCGTTTCGCTGTAAGAGGGACCCTCCTCGCCGGTCGTGATCAGCGCGGCAATGCGGCGCTCCAATTCCGCGTCGGAATCAATGGCAAGTCCGCTCTGGCGAATAAACGCGCTGCGCTCATAGACCTCGCGGGGAACGCCGAGAAGCTGCTCACCGCAGTCCGCCGCGGTCAAACCGGCGACCGGCTCGCTTGTGCCGGTATAGACGGCGGAAAAATGACCCATCGGCGCATTGGCACGCACGGTGTCGCGCTGCAGGGTAATGTGCTCCTGTCCGGATGTGAGCGCAAGTGTGCCGCGCATGGGAGAACCCGACCAGGGAGCATAGCGGTTTTTGTCTGCAAGCGTGCCGCGCTCGCTGGTTTTCAATCCGTAGAGCATCACGCGCAGAAAAGCGCACAGGGTGGACTTGCCGGACTCGTTCGGCGCTTCGATGATGTTCAGCCCCGGCGCAAAGGTAAGCACGCGATGTTCCAGGTTTCCGAATGTAGCGTCCAAAGAGCAAAATTGCATGGACTCACCTCCCGCCAAACAGTTTAT
>SFHN01000077.1 GCA_004555635.1 [Eubacterium] saphenum | reverse complement strand
TATTCCTCAGATAGCAGAGATAGTTCAGGAAGAAGAACGCCTTGTCTGCACGGTTGCCGTTTTTGTGCTCCTCGTCGGCGTGAAAGTCCTCGTTGTACCAATCAACTTCGTAATCCACATCGAAAAGAAACGTGTGAATCAACTCGTTGTCGGTCATTTGTCCGAGCAGGCGGTCAACATACTCCGCGTGGTTATTTTTTGTCGTCATCTGCCACTGATAAAGCGCAAAAGTACCGCCGATAACCGACAAAAAAAGCGTCAGAAACTCCAGCAGATTATCCCCGATATACGAAATTACAACGTCCATTTTTCTCTCCCGTCATAAATTTATAATCTGCAAAAGCCTGCTGCCCCCGACGACGAAAAAGCCGAGCCTTTCATAAAACGAGATATTTTCAGGTTCGTTTGGGGCAACGCTGATGTACTTCACACCGGAAAGCTGCTTCAGAAGCCTTTTTACGAGCGCCGAGCCTATGCCTTGCCCGTGATAGCTTTTATGAACCAGAAGGCAGTCAATCGTAGCGCTCCAGCAGCCGTCGTCCATACTGCGGATAAGTCCGACGAGCTTTTCGCCGTCCCACGCGGAGATGACACGCGTGGAATTTGCAAGAGCGCGAAGCAGCATTGGGACGTCGTCTGCGGACTCCCACTCGACGGAAGAAAACAGCTCCGCAATCTGCGCGGCTGGATACTCCTTCGTTTCCTTAAATGTAATCATAGCAGGCTCTCCTTTTCTGAACATTTTAGTATATTATATCATTATTCCGCGAAAAAATCAACACCGCCTGAAAAGTTCGGTTTATGTACAATCTCGGTAGAAAATATAACTATCTTCCCGAAATAAAGCCGTGCCCCCTTGACGAAAAGGGGATTTATCAGTACAATAGAAGTATCAACATATCGGAGGGAAATTATGATATATCAAGACCTTAAAGGACAATGGGACGTTTTTCTTGACGAGGGGAAGAATGACGCGCTTCCCGCAGAGTTTCCGCTTGAAATCACGCTGCCGAACACCACATCAAATGCGCAGCTTGGCAGGCTTAACCCCGAAAAGAAATACGGCTGCCTTACCGACAGATATATGTTCGAGGGGTATGCGTGGTTCAGGCGAAGCTTTGAGATAACGCCCGAAATATCGGAGAAACGCTGCACGCTTACTCTTGAGAGGACGCGCAAGACCGCCGTTTTCATAGACGGGAAAAGCTACGGCGAATACTGCTCGCTTTGCACGCCGCACCGCTATGACATCAGCGGGCTTGCTGCGGGAAAGCACGAGCTTGTCGTTCGCGTTGACAACACAAACTACCCGACGGCGGGCGGTCACCTTACCTCGCAGGATACGCAGACGAACTGGAACGGTATAACGGGTGAACTTTGCATTGAAAGCTACAACGCAATGCCGCGCGAAATAAGCGTTTTCCCCGATGTACAGAACAACTGCGTCAGAGTACGCGCGAGGGCTGACGCAAAGGGCGGCGGTACAGCGGAGCTTTTCGTAAAAAACAGCGGCGAGGTTCTCGGCAAAGCGGAGGCTGCTTACCAAAGCGGCGGAGTTTTTGAGGCGGAGATTAAGCTTTCGGGCGAGGTTCCGCTGTGGAGCGAGCATTCGCCAAAGCTGCTTTCGCTTACCATAAAAATGGGCGAAGATGAAAAGTCGGTTTCGTTCGGTATGCGCGAGCTAAAAGCAGATGGCAGAAGGCTTCGCATAAACGGCGCGGAAACGTTTCTTCGCGGAAAGCACGACGGGCTTGTTTTCCCGAAAACAGGCTTTGCGCCGACCGACGTTGAAAGCTGGCTTAAAGTCCTTTCGACAGCAAAAGAATACGGCATAAACCACTACCGCTTCCACACCTGCTGCCCGCCCGACGCTGCGTTTACCGCCGCGGATATGCTCGGCATTTATATGCAGCCCGAGCTTCCGTTCTGGGGGACAATTCCCGAGGAGTTCGGCGAGGAGCACGCTTTCCTGCGCGAGGAGGGCTTCCGTATGCTGCGCGAATTTTCGCACCACGCTTCGTTTGTTATGATGTCAATGGGCAACGAGCTTTGGGGCAGCAAAGAGCGCCTTGACGAAATGCTCGCTGGCTACAAGGCGCTGTACCCCGACATACTTTTCACGCAGGGGTCAAACAACTATCAATGGGTTCCCTGCGTGCTGGAACACGACGACTTTTTCAGCGGAGTAAGGCTCGACCGCGACAGGAGAATACGCGGCAGCTATGGCTCCTGTGACAAGCCGCTCGGTTTTGTTCAGACAGACGAGCCGAACAGCACACACTGCTACGACGAGCTGGTTGCCCCGCAGACCGCCGCAGCGGGCGAGGGCGGAGAGATACTCATACAGTACGGCACGGGTATGAAAAAGGTGCAGGCGGAGGCGTCTGATGCGCTTGTGCCGAATGTGCCGATAATCACGCACGAGGTCGGTCAGTATGTTACCTACCCCGATTACAGCGAGATAGCAAAATACACCGGCTCGCTGAAGCACGACACCTACGAGGGCTACCGCGCGGCTGCCGAGGAAAAGGGGCTGCTTCCGTTTTGGGAGGAGTTCTTCAAGGCTTCTGGAACGCTTGCGGTTGACTGCTATCGCAGGGAGATTGAAGCGGCGCTGCGTTCGGCGGAAATATCGGGCTTTCAGCTGCTGGATTTGCAGGACTTCCCCGGTCAGGGCACGGCAACGGTCGGTATTCTGAACGCATTTATGGAAAGTAAGGGACTTGTATCGAGCAAGGAATGGAGAAACTACTGCAACGATACAGTTGTTCTTGCACAGCTTCCGACATTTGTTTATCGGAGCGGGGAGAAAATAACAGCTCGGCTTGCGGTTTCTTCGACAAATCCCTCGTTTGGCGGGACGGAAATTTCGTGGCGGGTTGTTTGCGGCGGAAAAGAAATCGCAGGCGGCAGCAACACAATAGAAAACAGCGGCGCAAGGCTTTCCTATGCGGGAAACGCGGAGTTCTGCATTAACTGCGGCAAGCCCGAAACTGCGGTGCTCGAGGTTTCTTCCAGCGGATTTGAGAACAGTTATACCCTGTATATTTACCCGCAGATTGACGTTAAGATAAGCGAAAGCGAAATTGTATACAACGGGAAAACGCTCCCGATTGTACGCGAAAAGGAACGCGCGGGTGCGGGCGTGCTTTGTATCCCCAAGGCAGACGAGGGCGCGCTTATCGGCGAATACAGCACGGATTTCTGGTGCTACGGAATGTTCAAGGGGATTTCCGAAAGTATGGGAAAGGAGATACCCACAGGCACACTTGGTTTGCTGATTGACAAGGAAAGCACTCTGCTTAGAGATTTTCCGTCAGAAAAGCACACCACTCCCCCGTGGTATGCGCTGGTTATGCACAGCCATTGCGCGGAGCTTGACGGCACAGGAATTGTCCCCGACATCTGGATAATCGACAACCCGCAACGCGCAAAGCGGCTCGCGCTGCTTTACCGCGACGGTGAGCGCACATTCTGCACATCGCGGCTTTGGGAAATCGGCGACAGGATTGAAGTAAAGCATTTTGCGGCGAGCCTTGTGGAAGCGTTAGTTAAATGATGAATATCTACGGAATTACGCGCGAAAAGCTTGCTGAATATTTCTCGCAGAATGGCGAAAATTCCGCAAAGGCGGATATTGTTTTCGATGGGATTTACCGCAGAAAGGTAACGGATTTTCGGGCTCTTGGATTATCGCAGAGGGTTTCGGATATGCTTTGCGGGGACTTTTCGTTCGGTATGCCCGAGGTCTGCGAGCGCTTGGAAAGCAACGACGCGGCAAAGCTGCTTCTGAAGCTATCCGATGGAGAATTCGTGGAAACGGTGCTTATGCGGCAGAAGTTCGGCTCGTTTGTCTGCGTTTCGACGCAGGTCGGCTGCTCGATGGGCTGCGCTTTCTGCCGAAGCGGGCAGCTGAAAAAGCGCAGGAACCTGTCTGCCGAGGAAATCGTCGGGCAGATACTGACGATTGAGCGCGAGTTTGCCGTTAAGGTGAACGGTGTTTCCGTTATGGGTATCGGCGAGCCATTCGACAACTTTGACGCGCTGTGCAACGTCTGCGGGATTATCACAGCGGGAAAGGGGCTTGCGCTTGGGCAAAGGCACGTCACGGTTTCAACCTGCGGGGTTGTGCCGCGCATTTACGATTTTGCCGAGCAGCCGCACCCCTGCAATCTTGCGATTAGTCTGCACGCGCCGAATGACGAGCTTAGAAACAAGCTTATGCCGATAAACAAGGCGTATCCGCTGTCGGAGCTTATGAAAGCCGCGGAGTGTTTCTCGGCGAAAACAAACACGCGCGTTGCGCTTGAATATGTTATGCTGAATGGGATTAACGACACGCCCGAGCACGCACGACAGCTTTCCGAGCTTATCAGCGGCAGGAACTTCTATGTAAACATTATCCCATACAACGAAACGGACGGCGGCTTTTGCAAAAGCCCGCACGAGCGTATAATGGCTTTTTACGATGTGCTTAAAAAGCACGGCGTCGGCGTTACTATGCGAAGAGAATTCGGCGGGCAGCTTAAAGCAGCCTGCGGACAGCTTCGCTCGGATTACACAGATAAAATGAACGGCTCTGCGGACTAACCGCGGAGCCGATTTTATAGCCATAGCTGGAAGCATACAGCGCGAGAGAAAACCTAAAAAACGAAAGCACCGCATTATGCTTACGCAAAACGCCGCATTATGCTTACGCAAAACACCGCAACACGCGAAATTGCGTGTTGCGGCACTCGAAAGAGATTTTTTGCGGTTTTGCGCGTAGCGAATACTGCGATAATGCGATAAACGCAGAAAGCCGTCGAGCTTTTTGCTCGACGGCTAGTGTCTATGGTATACAAAATAGATTTTTAACGCGGGAGAAAACCGGAAAAGCAGAAGTGCCCCAACGCGCGAAAATGCGTGTCGAGGCACTCGACTGGTGCCGGTGGCGGGGGTCGAACCCGCACGGTATCGCTACCAACGGATTTTGAGTCCGTCACGTCTGCCAATTCCATCACACCGGCTTAGAAACATTACTTGGATATTATAGCACAAAAATGCCTTCGTGTCAAGTTTTGGACGGGATTTTTACAGCCCGTCCCACAAATATTTTTCGAGGTCAACCGTGCTATCGTCACGGACCTCAATTCCTTCTGCGCGAAGAAGCTTTGCCTGTTGCTCTGCACCGCCGAAAGCGAACGCAGGCGCCAGACCTCCGAACCGGTTAAGCACACGATAGCACGGGATATTTTCGGGGTCGGGATTTGCGTGGAGCGCATAGCCGACAGCTCTTGACCAGCGCGGATTCCCCGCTAACATTGCTATCTGCCCATAGGTCGCAACCTTTCCGCGCGGAATTCGCTTTACCTGCTCATAAATCAGCTCGAAGGCAGTCATTTTTATCACCTCTCTAAAAAAACGGTTCCGACAGCGTTGGCTTTGCTGTCGGAAACCAAGTTGCAATAACAGTTATGCCTGCGCTTTTTTCGCGGGCGCTTTTTTCTTTGCTTTTCGCTCTATCAAAGGCTCTGCGCCATCGTTTACGCAAGCTTCCGTAATCGTGATTTTCTGTATCGTGTCATCACTCGGCGCGGTGAACATAATATCACGAAGCGTAGCTTCAACAATCGAACGCAGACCGCGCGCACCCGTGTTGCGCTCGATAGACTTCTTCGCGATAGCACGAAGCGCCTCCGGCTCAAACTCGAGGTCGATTCCGTCAGCCTTGAACAGGAACTTGTACTGCTTAATAAGCGCGTTTTTCGGCTCGTCAAGGATACGCACAAGAGCGTCCTCGTCAAGCGCGTCAAGCGCTGTGACAACAGGCAGACGACCGATAAGTTCGGGGATAATGCCGAACTTAACCAAATCCTGCTGCGAAACCTGCTTTAGCATTTCGGCGCTCTCCTTGTCCTTTGAGGACTTTACATCTGCACCAAAGCCCATTGCAGAGGAGCTTACGCGCTGGGCAATCATCTTCTCGATACCCTCAAATGCGCCGCCACAGATAAACAGAATGTTCTTCGTATTTATCTGAATAAACTCCTGATGAGGGTGCTTTCTTCCGCCCTGCGGGGGAACGTTTGAAATTGTACCCTCAACTATTTTCAAAAGCGCCTGCTGAACGCCCTCTCCGCTTACGTCGCGCGTTATAGACGTGTTTTCGCTGCGGCGGGAAATCTTGTCGATTTCGTCAATGTAGATAATTCCGCGCTCGGCAGCTTCAATATCGTAATCAGCCGCCTGTATAAGGCGAAGCAGCACGTTTTCAACGTCCTCACCTACATAACCCGCCTGCGTAAGCGTTGTTGCGTCTGCAATTGCAAACGGAACGTTAAGCAGTTTCGCAAGCGTCTGTGCGAGCATTGTTTTGCCGACGCCCGTGGGTCCCAAAAGCAGCACGTTCGACTTCTGAAG
>SFHN01000076.1 GCA_004555635.1 [Eubacterium] saphenum | reverse complement strand
ATTACACTTCTTTTTGTGAATTGTTCCCAGTATCTCGATTCCTGTAAATATAAATTATTCGTCAATTCCATATTCCCATCGTTGTCTTGAAGCAGTTGAAATCCAAACATATCACTATAGAACTTTAACGCACGGTTACAATCTTTAACAACTATAAGCGTTCCTTTGTATTTCATATACGTTCTCCTCGTCAAATTCCGATTTTCCGCTCAACCCATATAACACAGCGCCGAGGCAAGCCTGCCCCGGCGCTGAATTTATCCTATTTTCCGAGCTTTATGCGCAATAAATCGGTTATCATCTCAACGCACTTGTCAAAGCCCAGCGCGCCGCTGTTAAGGCACATATCGTAGTTCAGAACGTCCTTCCACTCCCTGCCGGTGTGCACCTTGCAGTACGCAGAGCGATCTTTGTCGATGGTGGCAATGCGCTTAAGCGCCTCTTTCCTGTCGGTAATTCCGCGAACCTCCGCGAGATTTTTCACGCAGGTTTCCTCGTCGGCATAGACGAACACTCTCACCACATTATCACAGTCGCGAAGCACGAAATCCGCGCAGCGTCCAACGATTACGCAGCTTTTCTGCTGCGCAAGCTGCTTTATCACCAGTGCCTGATAATTGAACAGATTTTTCTCACCCGTAAACGAAGCCTTGTCGGGAGTGATAACCCCGCCCGTGTATTTTGTGGGCTTTCCGAAAACGCCGCCCTTTGTTTTCTCATCGCTCTCGCCAAACAGCGCCTCGTTTATGCCGCTCGCCTCGCTTGCAAGCTTTATGAGGTCCTTGTCGTAAAACTCAACACCAAGCTTTTCAGCAAGCCGCTGCCCGATTACTCTGCCGCCGCTGCCGTAGCCGCGGGCAATTGTGACAACAAAGTTTTCCATAATAAATCTCCTTAGCAAAATTGCTTCCGTCAGTGTTCGTTGGGATTATTCGCCAAGATATGCTTTCTTTACGGAGTCGTTGTTCATAAGCTCCTTCGCGTCGCCAGAGAGCACGATTTTTCCCGTTTCGAGAACATACGCCCTGTTCGCGATGGAAAGCGCCTTTTTCGCGTTCTGCTCAACCAGCAGGACCGTCGTGCCGCTCGCGTTGATTTCCTGAATTATATCGAAAATCTCGTTTACATACAGCGGGGAAAGTCCCATCGACGGCTCATCCATAAGGATAATCGACGGCTTTGACATAAGCGCCCTGCCCATTGCAAGCATCTGCTGCTCGCCGCCAGAGAGCGTACCGGCAGACTGCGTCTTGCGCTCCTCAAGTCTGGGGAAGCGCTTGAACACCTTTTCCAGAGAGTCTGCAATCTCTGCCTTGTCCTTTCGCGTAAACGCGCCGAGCATAAGGTTCTCGTAAACCGTAAGCTGCGCGAACACGCGGCGTCCCTCGGGGACGTGCGCCATACCCATAGCGACAATCTTATGCGCGGGAGTTTTCGTGAGGTCCTTCCCGCCGAACATAATAGTGCCGTGCTTTGCTCCGACAAGACCGGTTATCGTGTGGAGAATCGTGGTCTTGCCCGCGCCGTTTGCGCCGATAAGAGCGATGATTTCGCCCTGCTTTACGTCAAATGATATGCCCTTGATTGCGTTGATAGCACCGTAGTACACCTGAAGGTCCTCAACGGTAAGCATTGTGTTGTTTTCCATTCAGTACCTCCTTATTCGCCGAGATATGCGGCAACAACCTTCGGGTCGGAAAGCACCGCAGAGGTTTCGCCCTGCGCAAGCTCCTGACCGAAGTTAAGCACGGTAAGCTCCTCGCAGATACCCGCAACCAGCTTCATATCGTGCTCGATAAGCAGTATCGTCATATCGAAATTGTCGCGCACAAAGCGGATAGTGTTCATCAGCTCCGCGGTTTCATTAGGGTTCATACCCGCCGCAGGCTCGTCAAGCAGCAGCAGCTTCGGGTCGGTCGCAAGCGCGCGCGCAATCTCAAGCTTTCTCTGCTTTCCGTAGGGGAGATTAGCCGCAAGCTGCTCCGCCTCGCCGTCAAGCTCAAACACCTTCAGCAGCTCCATAGCGCGTTCGTTTATTCTGCGCTCCTCGCTGAAGTAGCGCGGAAGCCTGAGCACGCCCTCAATCGCGGTGTACTTCGTGTGGTTGTGCAGCCCGACCTTGACGTTGTCCATTACGCTCATACCCTTGAACAGACGGATATTCTGAAAGGTTCGCGCAATGCCGCTCTTGTTTATTTCAACGGGGCTTTTTCCCGTGATGTTTGTGCCGCAGAGCGTAATGCTTCCCGAGGTGGGCTTGTACACGCCCGTCAGCATATTGAACACCGTGGTCTTGCCCGCGCCGTTAGGTCCGATAAGCCCGTAGAGCTGACCCTTGCGTATAGTCATATTCAGCCCGTCAACCGCCCGCAGACCGCCGAACTGTATCGACAGGTTCTTTACCTCAAGCATAGGAGCGGAGGCAGCGTCAAGCTTCTTGTTTGCGTCAGCCATTATTCAGCACCTCCGGGTAGTTTTTTGTTGCGTTTGAATATGCCCCGCAGCTTCTGAACAGGCGCAGAAGCCATTATCCTTTCGCGCAGGGAGACAAACGTGGGAGAGTTGTTGAAAATCATCATCACGATAAGAACTATCGCGTAGATTAGCATACGGTAGTCGCCAAGCTCGCGGAATATCTCGGGCAGTGCGTACAGCACAATCGTTGCGATAACCGAGCCGCGAATGCTGCCGAGTCCGCCGAGTACGACGAATACGAGAATGAGTATAGACAGGTTGTAGTCGAACTTCTTTGAAGCGAGCGACGTGATGGAGTGGGAGTAAAGCACGCCCGCAATACCCGCGATTGCCGCAGATACAACAAACGCGATAAGGCGGTACTTCGTAACGTCAATTCCGACGGACTGCGCTGCGATGTAGTTGTCGCGGACGGACATACACGCGCGTCCCGTGCGGGAGTCGATGAAGTTCATCAGGATAATCATTGATATCATCAGGATTGCCACAACCCATATCAGGTTCGTGTCCTGCGGGGCTTTCATACCGAGCGCGCCCGATATTACGTCCTTCTTCGTTTCCGCGTCAAGGTTCTCGATTGACGCCGCAAAGCTGAAATGCAGTCCGTTCTTGTCCATAGCGATATACACGTTGTTCGCAATCGCCTTTATAATCTCGCCGAAGCCGAGCGTTACGATAGCGAGGTAGTCGCCGCGCAGACGAAGCACGGGAATGCCGATAAGAAATCCGAACAGCGCCGCCGCAGCGCCGCCGATGATAATCGCAATCAGCATACGCAGCCACGAGGGGTTAATCGTTTCCTGCGCAATCAGCGAAAACGCGCCGCCGACATACGCGCCCACGCACATAAAGCCCGCGTGACCGAGCGAAAGCTCGCCGAGAATGCCGACCGTGAGGTTAAGCGATATCGCAAGGATAATGTAAATGCCTATCGGGATAAGAAGTCCCGAGAACTGGCTGCCGAGGACGCCCGTCGCCGAGAGTATTCCGAACAGCAGGAACAGCCCGAAGGTCATCGCGCAGGTGATAATGTTGTTTATCGTCGTTTTTCTCATATCCCTGCCCCCTTAAACCTTTTCGTTTATCTTCTTGCCGAGAATGCCCGTCGGACGTACAACAAGCACAATAATCAGCACAAGAAATACTATCGCGTCGGACAGCTGCGAGGAGATATAGCCCTTTGAAAGCTGCTCGATAATTCCGAGTAGAATGCCGCCTATCATCGCTCCGGGAATGCTTCCGATGCCGCCGAAAACCGCCGCAACGAACGCCTTTATGCCGGGCATTGAGCCGGTGTAGGGGCTAATCTGCGGGTACGCGGAGCACATAAGAACGCTTGCCGCCGCAGCAAGTGCGGAGCCAATAGCGAAAGTGAGCGAGATGGTGCCGTTTACGTTTATTCCCATAAGCTGAGCCGCGCCCTTGTCCTCGGACACCGCGAGCATTGCCTTGCCCGCCTTTGTCTTGTTGATGAACAGCGTAAGCCCCGCCATAATCACAAGCGAAACGACAATGGAGAGGAACGTTTCCATCGAAATGCTGAGAGTTGCCTTTGCGCCCTCGGGAACGGCGGAGAAGAACACCGTGCCCGCGTTGTCGGTAACTGCCATAAACGGAGGCATTCCCGCAACAATCGATGTGAAGTTCTGCGCCGCAGAGCCGAAAATCAGCAGGGCGACGTTCTGAAGCAGGTAACTGACGCCGATTGCCGTGATAAGAACCGCAAGCGGAGGCGCGCTTCGCAGAGGCTTGTACGCAACCTTCTCAATCGTAACGCCGAGCGCCGTGCATACGATTATGCCGATGATAACCGACAGCCATACGGGACACCACTGCGTGGACATCGCGGTAAACACCGTGTAGCCGCCTATCATTATTACATCGCCGTGCGCGAAGTTAAGCATCTTCGCAATTCCGTAAACCATCGTGTAGCCGAGCGCAATCAGCGCATAGATACTGCCGAGGCTTATTCCGTTGACAATGTAGAAAATAAAGCTCATCATAGGTTTGTTCTCCTTTTTGGGTGGGGACTACTGCCGCACATTTAAGCAGACTCAAAGGAATTTGCTTAAATTTACGGCAGAAAAAATTTTGCCGTAATTACACAAACAAGACCCGTACAGTTTCGCGGAAAAAATCCGCGAAACCATACATACGGGTCTAAATTTGATGAGTAATAAAGCTGCAAAACGCGGCTTTGAAATTACATAGCCTCGTAAGAGCCAACGCCGTCCTTAACGACAATCTTCATTACCTGAGGTGCCTTTGTAGGCTCGCCGTCAGCGGTCCAGGTGGTGGTACCGGTGACACCCTCGAGGGTAATCTGGGTCATTGCGCCCTTAATCTTGTCGCTCATCTCGGAGGCGCTGATGGAAGCGTCGTTTACGCCTGCCGTCTCGAGAGCGAGCTTGATAGCGTATACAGCGTCGTAGCCGTCAGCAGCGAACTGAATCGGGTCCTCGCCGTTTGTCATCTTTCTGTATGCCTCGGTGAAAGCTGCGGACTTAGGCTCGGGAGAGGAAGCAGCAAAAGGAGTCATAACCATAACGCCGTCTGCAAGAGCAACCTTGTCTGCGAGCTGACCGATAAGGCCGTCAAGACCGTCGCCGCCGAATACGGGCATATCAAGGCCGAGAGAATCAGCCTGCTGGAGAATGAGAGAAGCCTCCTGATAGTAGATGGGGAGGAACAGCAGGTCTGCGCCGCTGTCGATTACCTTCTGAATCTGAACGGAGAAGTCTGTCTTTGCGTCAGCTGTGAAAGCCTCGGAAGCTACGATAGAAAGACCTCTAGCCTCTGCCTCTGCCTTGAAGCCGTCGAGGATACCGGTGGAGTATACGTCGGAGCTGTCGTAGATTATGCCAATCTTGTTACCGAGAGCCTTGTCCGCGATGTAGTCAGCGGCAATCTTACCCTGACCGGGGTCGGTAAAGCATACACGGAAGCAGTTGTCGCCTGCGGTGATGCAGTCGATAGCGGAACCGGAGGGAGTGATGAGGAACATATTGTCCTTTGCAGCCTCTGCGCTTACTGCGATGCAGGGAGCGGAAGTAACGGTGCCTACGAGAGCCTTCATACCGTTGTCCTTAAGCTTGTTGTAAGCGTTTACGGACTTCTCGGGGTCGTGCTCGTCGTCCTGGAAGTCAAGCTTCAGGGTCATACCGTTGATGCCGCCGTTTTCGTTGATTTCGTTTACTGCGAGCTGTGCGCCGTTCTTAACTGCGTTGCCGTAAATTGCAGCAGCGCCTGTGAGCGGGCCGATACCGCCGAGAACGAGAACGTCCTTGTCGCCGCTTCCGCTCTTGGAGCAGCCTGCGAAGGATACTGCCATAGCAGCAGCAGTAGCAGCGGCAGCGATTTTCTTAAATGTGTTCATTGCCATAGTTCCTTTCTTTTAATAGGTAATCCGGAAGCGGAAGCCCCGCTTCGCCCGCGCCGAAACGCGCGTTTTACTTTAAGGGATGCGGAAAATACGGATACTCCCGCCCCTTATGCAATAAATTATACCCTTTTATTCAAAATCTGTCAATGACAAAAAAGCATTATTTACATAAACAACCGCCCAAAAATTTGTACACTTTACACTAAATCGGCGGTTCCCCGCGCATTTTTGCCCCTTCTGCGGCGGGATAGTATCCTTATACATAATAACGCCGCAGCCCCGAAAATGCAAGAGCCGCGGCAAAAATCTTCATACCTTGTGCAGCGTTAGTTTGACAGATAGGATTTAACAAGCACCTGAAGCAGCTCGTCCCTGTCAATGTGGCGGATTAGCCCGCGTGCGTTGTTAAATGTGGTGATGTATGTGGGGTCCTCCGAGAGAATGTAGCCGACAAGCTGGTTTATCGGGTTATAGCCCTTCTGTTTAAGAGCGTCGTAAACCGTTGTCAGAATCTCCTTCATCTCATTTTCCCTGTCCTCGTGAACGGAGAACGT
>SFHN01000001.1 GCA_004555635.1 [Eubacterium] saphenum | reverse complement strand
ATATTCCGCCTCAGCCTGCGCACGGAGCTTTTCGGGGCTGTACAGCTTGTTGAGAATAACTGTCTGGATAATGCCGTATGCGTAGCTTATTGTCCAGTAGAAGCCTGCTCCTGCGGGGATAGTGAACGCGAGTACGAGCGAGAACACGGGCATAATGTACATCGTGATTTTCATTGTACCCATTGTGGACGCGGCTTCGGGGTTGTTCATCTCCATATACTTGTTGGAGATAAACGTCTGGATAAGCGCCATAAGGAACGAAACGATAGGCACGAGTATCATCGGGAAGCCCATATGCTCCCACGGAACCTGACCGAGCGGTATTCCGACAAAGTTAAGGTTATCGTAAAGCCTTGAAATTTCCTCGTTAAGCTCGTCGCCGACAACTCGCTTGTCGAATGCGTCCTTGTATTTGTAAAGCACAACGTCATCCTTTTCGACAACGGTGCCGAAGCTTTCGAGCGCATAAAGCTCTCTCTGAAGCGCCTGCGTAGCGACAAACGAAACGGTGTCAACCGCCGTGGTCTTGTAGGAACCGAAGTGGCTCTGGAGCGTGTTGAGCGCGGCTCTTGTGCCGTCGCTGAGGGAGTGCTCCGCCTTGTATGCGGCTCTTTCCTCGGCGCTTTCAATCGCGTTCATCGCCTTGTTTTCGTCGTCGGTGAGCTTGTAGAAGTCGGTGTCTGTGAAGATGGTGCACTTGTCGTTTTCGGCATAGCTTTTGAGCATAATGTCCTTAACGGCGGTTTTTACGACGTTCTTGCTCTGTTCGCTTACCTCGGAGAAAACGTCCATCGTCTTTGCTTCATCGCCCGCTGCGAGGCAGTTTTCGTTATAATATGCGAGAATTTTCTCTGCGTCGCGGACAATTCCGTTGTGCTTTTCGAGTGCCTCGGTCTTGAGCTTTGCGGCGTCCTCTGCGGACAGGGTTACTTCGTTTACGAAGATAGCGGCAAGCTCAACGTCATGCGCCTCCTGCACCATAGACTCGGTCTTTTCCTTGCTTGTGTGAATGATATGCGTCATCGGCTTGTACACAACGTCGAGGACGCCGAACAGGATAAGGAACGTAAGCAGCATACTGCCGCAGCCGCCCATAGGATTGTAGCCCTGCTGCTGAAGCTTCTGAAGCTCCTCCTGCTGTTTTTCCTGATTGTTCTTGTATTTCGTCTGAATTTCCTTTACCTTCGGTGCGAAGATAGCGGATTTCGCGGTGTTCTTCTGCTGCTTTATCGCGAGCGGAAGCATCGCAAGCTTTATGACAAACGTGAACAGCAGGATAGCTATTCCGACGTTTTCACAGATAAAATTGTAGATGAAGTAGAGGATATAACCCAGAGGGGTGCCGATTAAGCTGTATAAAAACTGTATTGTCTCCACGTCCTTTCGGGAATGCGGCTTTGCCGCGGCAAATGTATATGTTTGTATATTTCACGCGTATGTCGCGGGTGTTTTCTGCGGTCAGTCGCGCCCACCGAACAGCTCGTCCGCCGTGCGGGGATTGTTCTTTTCGGGGCGCAGCGAGAATTTCTCGGGGACAGGGTCATAGCCGCCCCGCCCGAACGGGTTGCAGCGGGAAATTCTCCATATAGTCAAATAGCCGCCCTTTACCGCACCAAAACGCCGAATAGCGGTCATACCGTATTCGGAACAGCTTGGATAGAAGCGGCAGCAGCGCGGCAAAATCTTTGAGAGCGTCAGTCTGTATAGCTTTATTATTCCCAAAAAAATGTATTTCATGGCAGCCTTGACAGAATATTTTTCTTCATCAGAGAGTATATCGCCTGCATTTTCAGCGACGGCGTTTTCCCCCTTGCGACGAAAACGAAATCATAACGCTTTTGTGTTTTCTCTTTTATAACCGGGTCTATAAGGCGGAAAGCTTCTCTAATTATCCGCCTTGCCCGATTACGCTTTACCGCGTTACCTACCTTTTTGCATGTGACAATGCCGAGTCTGTTTGACCCTCCGCGGCGCGGACGCATATAGCAGACAAAGCCGTAGGTCACAACCGATTCTCCTTTTTTGAAGAGATAGCTGAAGTCGCGGTTGTTTTTGATTACAACGTACCTTTTTCTAAAGTCAGACATCGTACCTGCAATCGTTAAATCAGTATGTGAGCTTTTTTCTGCCCTTTGCGCGGCGGCGAGCGAGAACCTTGCGGCCGTTCTTTGTAGCCATTCTCTTCATAAAGCCGTGCTCATGCTTTCTCTGAAGCTTCTTGGGCTGGTATGTTCTTTTCATCTGGAACCCCCCTTTATCAGAACTGTATAAAATCTGTGTCGGGATACAGTTTTCCCGCACACAACCGTCAACATTAAATTATTATACAGTATGATGCCCCGATTGTCAAGTAGTTTTTATAATTTTCGGAAAAAAACCGAAAAACTCCGCTGATTTTTTTCCGTTTTAGTCATATTTCGGGTAAAATCACCGCCTGCGCTGCGGCACGGGGCAAGCGAGCGCTTTTGCGCGCACAACCGCGCGTTTTGCCGTAAAATATACTATATGTATAGCGGGCGGTGAATATTACAAAATCTGCTCTTGTAATCGTTTCAAAAATGTGGTATTATATAATAAAGATTATGCGCAAGTTATTTCGGGGTGGTGAGAAAATGCTTCAGCTGAAGCGCTCGGTAAAGGCGGACAAGCAAACGCCGCTGCGCGATTTTACACATGGCGGGCGAAGGCTTCGCCACGAGCTAAAGTTTATGATTGACGAGGGAACCTACCGCATACTGAAGGCGCGGCTGCTTCCTCTGACCTATCCCGACCCGAACGGCGAAAACGGCGAATATCGCGTGACGAGCGTGTATTTCGACGACGTTTACAGCAGCGCCTACCTCGACAAGCTTAACGGCGTCGAAACGCGCAGGAAGTTCCGCGTGCGAACCTACTCGCTCGACCCGTCGGTGATAAAGCTTGAAGCGAAGCACAAGGACGGCGAGTATGTATCAAAGCTTTCCGACCGCCTTACGAAAGAGCAGTACGAGCGGCTGATATCGGGCGACTGCTCGTTTATGAGCGGCTTTGATGACGCGGAGAACGCATTTGGGGAATATTACCGTTCGGATAAACTTTGCAAGTTACGCCCGAGGGTAATTGTTGATTACTGCCGCGAGGCGCTGATTTATCCGTTCGGCAACGTTCGCATTACGTTTGACAAGCGGCTTTCCACCTGCTATAACACGGTGGATATGCTGAGCGAAAACGCGCTTTATTCTGTGATTTATCCAAAGGAAATTATACTTGAGGTGAAGTTTGACAGTTATATTCCCGAGAGTATACAAGCGGCATTGCACGGGCTGCCTGCGGTGCGCGAGTCGGTTTCAAAATACATTATCTGCTGTGACAGAACAACGGAGGTAAAAGGCTATGTTTTCTGAATTATTCGGCGACGTTTCATCAGTGCTGAGCGGGTTTGATTTCACCGCGACGCTTCCCGGGCTTACCGCGGAGAACATTGTGGCAACGCTGATTACTGCGGCGCTTTGCGGCTTAATTGTCTATCTCGTTTACCGCTTTTTCTATCGCGGGGTGGTTTACTCCGACAACTTCAACATACTGATTGTGCTGACGACGGTTGTTACGGCGTTCGTTATCCTTACGATAAGCGCGAACATCGTGCTTTCGCTCGGTATGGTCGGCGCGCTGTCTATCGTGCGCTTCCGCGCGGCGGTTAAAGACCCGCTTGACATAGGCTTCCTGTTCTGGGGAATTGCCGCGGGAATAACCGCAGGCGCGGGGCTTTACTGGGCGGCGGTACTCGGCACGGTCTGCATTGCGGTTATCTACATACTCCTCACGATATTCAAGAAGGAGAAGAAGAGCTACCTGCTGATTGTGCGCTATGCCGTTTCGGAGGAGATGAACGTAAACGGGCTTCTCGGAAACATTAAATACAAGCTAAAGAGCAAGACGCAGACGGGCGAGCGCGTTGAACTTACAATTGAGGTTAAGATAAAGAAGAACGACGTAAGCTACGTTTCCCGCTTCAACGAAATCGCAGGTGTTGAGAGCGTGACTATGCTCGAATACAGCGGGGAATATATGAACTGATTATTACAAGAAGAATATTCTCCTGCGCGGAATAAACGGCGTTTGCTCGCACATTATAATAGGTAAAGGGAAAAGCACTTTACATTTTGCTTATTTTATATAGTATACTGTAATCTGACAACGGATAAGGAGCAGAAAAATGATACTGACAATAGACGTGGGAAACACAAATACCGTCATCGGCGGATTTGATGAAAATGACGTTCTTATTTTTGAGTCGAGGATATCCACCGACCGCTATCGTATGGAGGACCAGTACGCGATTACGCTTGCGGACATTCTCCGCTTGTACAAGCGCGAGCCGCAGGAGGTCGAGGGCGCGATTGTGTCCTCGGTTGTGCCGCCGGTTACGGGGCAGATAAAGGGCGCGGTGGAAAAGGTATGCTCTTGCAGGGTGTTTACGGTTGGACCCGGGCTTAAAACAGGGCTTAATATCCGCATTGACGAGCCTGCTTCGCTGGGCGCGGATATGGCGGCGGTTGCGGTCGGCGCAAAGGAGCGCTATCCGCTTCCCGCAATCGTAATCGACCTCGGAACGGCGACGAAAATTCTCGCGGTGGACAAAAGCGGTGCTTTTGTCGGCGGAATAATCGCGCCCGGCGTAAAGATATCGACGGAGGCGCTTGCGGCGAGGACGGCTTCCCTGCCGCTTATCGGGATAACAAACGAGCCGATTAACCGTGTTATCGGAACAAACACGATTGACTGTATGCGTTCGGGACTGCTTAATGGAACGGCGCTTATGATTGACGGGTTTATCGAGCGGTTTGAGGAGGAACTTGGCGAAAAATGCACAGTTATCGCGACGGGCGGCTTTTCGTCGGTGATAAAGCCGCTGTGTAAGAAGGACTTTATCCTTGACGGCAGCCTTATTCTGAAGGGTCTGCTGGACATTTACAGGAAGAACCGCTGATTTCGGCGGTACATACTTTTGGCAGCCGCCGTTTCTTGGCGGGGAAATTTTGGGGTCTGCGGGCATTGCCCGTAAATATATACCCGCGGTACATCGGAAAAAGGTTCCGAGTGCCAGCAAAGGAGTTTCTTATGGAGGAAACAAAAAAGAGCGCTCGCTGGAGCGCGGACAAAACAAAGACGGTTGTGGGGCTTGGGCTTCTGACGGCGATTGTCGTTGTGCTTCAGGCGCTTGCAATCGGAATTCGCTTCGGTGTTTTCAACATCACGCTTGTGCTTGTGCCGATAATTGTCGGCGCGGCGCTTTACGGCTGGAAGGCGGGCGCGTGGCTCGGCTTTGTGTTCGGCGTGGTTGTGCTGTTTACCGACGCGGGAGCGTTTTTGGCGATAAACATACCCGGCACGATTGTCACCTGCATTCTGAAGGGCGTGCTTGCGGGACTTTGCGTCGGGCTGGTTTACAAGGTGCTTGAAAAGGTAAATAGGTATGTGGCGGTTATCGTGTCCGCAGTTGTTGCGCCTGTGGTTAATACGGGAGTATTTCTGCTCGGGTGCTCGGTGTTCTTCCTCGACACGATAAAGCAGTGGGCAGAGGGCGCCGGTTTTGAAAACGCTTGGATTTATATGATAACAAGCTTTGTAGGGATTAACTTTATCGTAGAGCTTGCGATAAATTTCGTATTAAGCTCCGCGATTGGTATCATACTTAAAGCAGCAACGGGTACGAAGAAAGCGTAAGCTTTTCGGCAGCCTGTTAAGATTCTTTTTTAGCAAGTAAACGGCGGGAGTTTTTAGCTCCCGCCGTTTTATTATTTGCTTATACTTTAAGCACCATAGAGGAGTAGCCGTCAAGCGTCAGCCCGCCGAGCGAAACGCGCTGCCCTGTGAGCAGGTTCTCCGCCTCGCCGCCGCGGTTAAGGTTGAACGTAAACGGCGCGCTGTCCGCGTTTATCACGGTGATGAGCGTTTCGCTGCCCGCTGTTCTCGAAAACGCATACTGCCTGTTCGTAAGCTGAACCTGCTTGTAGTCGCCCTCGGCGGCTGCGGGGCAGGTTTTCTCAATTTCTGCAAGCGCCCTTATGTGCTTTGTAAGGTCGCAAATCCCCTCTGCGCGCATTTTCTCGGCATTGAACTCGGGGCGCAATGCGTCATCTCCGCCGCCGCGCTTGTCGCCCAAAACGCCGAACTCGCTTCCGTAGTAAACCGACGGAATGCCCGGCATCATAAACATAAGCGTGTAGATAAGCGGCAGGTGCTCCTTGGTTTTGAGCATTGTCGCAATGCGCGTTACGTCGTGGTTGTCAACGAAGGTGTAGAGGTGCTTTCCGCGGTACAGGCACCAGTTTTCGCTGCCGAACTGCCTGTTTATTGAGTGCGCAATCTCGAACATATTCATATCGTTGAAGCTTGAGAAAAGCCCCTTGTAGCACTCGTAGTTAGTAACGCTGTCAAGCTTGTCGGGGCTCATCCAGCGGTTGTAGTCGCCGTGCAGCGTTTCGCCGAGCAGGAAGAAGTCCTCTCCGAGCCACTTGCAGTGACCGTGAAGCTCCTTCAAGAAGTTCTCCTCAAGGCAGTACGCAACGTCAAGCCGCAGTCCGTCAATGCCGAACTCGTTTTTCCAGCCGGTAATGCAGTCCTTAAGATACTGCTTCACGTCGGGGTTCCAGAGGTTCAGCTTTACCAGCTCGTAATGCCCCTCCCAGCCCTCGTACCAGAAGCCGTCGTTGTAGGGGGAGTTGCCCTCGCGGACGTGGAACCAGTCCTTTTTCGCGCTTGAAAGTTTGTGCTCGCGAACATCTGCGAATGCGGCGAAGTCGCGCCCGACGTGGTTAAACACGCCGTCGAGAACAACGCGAATCCCGTTTTCGTGAAGCGCGTCGCAGACCTTTTTGAAATCCGCGTTTGTTCCGAGACGGCGGTCGATTGTCGTGTAGTCAATTGTGTCATAGCCGTGCGCTACGCTCTCAAACACAGGCCCGAAGTATATCGCGTTGCAGCCAAGCTCCTTGATATGCGGGATATCGTCGATAAGCTTGAGAATAACGTGTGACGGCTCGCGGGTGCGGTCGTTTATCCTGTCGCAGCCGAAGTAGCCGATGGGGTAGATGTGATAGAACACAGCGTTTTCAAACCATTGCATTGAAAAATTCTCCTTAATGTCTGTAATGTCAGCGCGCCTGTCGAATTGTTGTCCTAAAAAAATCCGACATTCTTTTGCGGCTGATATAATATATATTGTACTACAAAAGAGGTTTTTTGTCAACTGCTTTGTGCAGTATAACCAAAAGGATTGTGAAAATATATACAATAGCATAAAATTTTTAAGTTATGCCTTGAAAAAAACTATGCGGTTTGGTATAATGGAAATAGTGAAATTATGCTCCGAAATCCGACCCTACGGACAGGCGGAAAAGGCGACAAATCAGGCAGGGAGGCGGTTCTTTTGACCAAGGCAGTTAGAAACATCTATATCAGAATAACCGCTGTGCTTGTTGCAGCGGTAATGCTGCTCGCTGCGCTGCCCGTGTCTGCGTTTGCGGAAGGCGCAGGAACGAATGTCGTTGTCGGAGTTTACACCGATTTCGGCATAAGTATGAGCGGCTCTTCCGTCACGGGCATTTCTTATGAGCATCTTGAGCAGATGAGCAAATTCAGCAACCACCGCTACACCTATGTCGAGGGTACTCCGCGCCAGCTTATGGCTATGCTTGCGGAGGGCAGGATTGACGTTATCCCCTGCGTTACGCCGTGGGAGCTTGAGGTTAGCCAAAAGCGTCTTGACAGCGAGGGAAAGAAAAACGAGCTGACGCTTGTCGGCGACCCGATTATGACAAAATACTCGGCGGTTTATGTCCGCAAAGGCTCCGATATGGCGTTTATGGACACTGCCGCGCTCAACAAGGCGAAGATAGGCTATCTCGCCGACAACCGAAACAAGTATTTCACCGACGATGTCTTTATCTGCTCGGAGTTTGACGGAGCGGATTTTGTTCAGTATTCCACCGAGCTTCAGATGCAGGCGGATTTTGAATCCGGCAAGGTTGACGCGGTTATCAAAGACTGCCTTCGTCAGTGGGAAAACGAGAGCATTGTATATCAGTTGGCAACGGAAAACGCGTATTTCCTTGTCGGCGACCCCGATTCGCCCATTGCGGGCGAGCTTGCGGCGGCGCTTAGAAACATTTACGCCACCGGTCCGTATTTCTCCACGGATATGTATGTGAAATACGTTTACGGCTACGGAATGCAGTGCTATGCTCTCACCAACGCCGAAAAGGAGTTCGTTAAAAAGCAGCAGACGCTTCGCATTGCATATAACGTTGACAGTGACGCCTTTGCAAAGGAAGGCTCGACCGTCAGCGTTTCTGCGGGAAACGCCTATGCATTCAGCCGAATCGAGAATTTTACGGGGCTTAAGATTACGTTTGTTCCCTGCTCGGGGCTTGCTGCGGGCTTCCGTATGCTGGAGGACGGCTCGGTTGACGCGATTTACGGCGGTGTAAACACGCTGAGCGTTGCTCCCTATGGGTCGTACCACGTTTCTGCGCCCGTAAGCAGCGCGCCGATAGCGTTTGCGGGCTTTTCCTATGTTGTATCAAACAAGTTTGTAAAGGTTGCCGTGCCGAGCTACACCGACGACATAGCAAGCTATATTAAGGAGCTTAACCCCGGCGCGGTGCTTATCCCGTATAGCGACGAGGAGGCTTGCATTTTAGCGGTAGAAAAGGGCGAAGCGGACATTATGTGCGCCTCCGCTTTTGAACTGCTTTATACCCGAAGTCTTATGAACAGCAACATCAGGGTGCTGGAGGTTCTTAACGCAAACCACATTGAATGTATGGCGATGAAGGAAAGTACCGTTCAGCTTAACAACATTCTCGGAAAGGCGCTTGCAAGCGTCAGCTACAACGACGACATAATCCGCACTGCCGACTTCCTGACGATGCCGGTCACGGGAGCAGCGGAGCTATCGCGCTACCTACCGATAATAATTATAGCGGCGGCGGTTCTTATGGCGGGCTTTATTGCGATACTTGTCGTTCAGCGCGTGAAAGCTGTAAAGCGCAGCAGGACAGACCCGGTTACCGGCGGCAGAACTAAGGCGGGCTTTGTGCAGGATTCGCGCAGCGCGCTTAAAAAGTCCTCGCCGAAGGAATGGGCTGTGGCTGTTTTCGACTTTGACAAGTTCAAATATGTAAACGACCGCTTCGGCTATGACGAGGGCGACCGTATGCTCATAAGAATGCACCAGACGATTTCCGACAACGCCGAGGTGGGCGAGGTTTTTGCGCGTCTTTCCGACGACAACTTCGCGTTTTTGATGAACACCCCCTCCGACAAGGACGTTACCGCAAGGCTTATCGCTGTGTTTGACGAGTTTTCGCGCAGAAACGCGCTGTTTGTAAAGTACCCGACATATTTCAGCGCGGGCGTCTGCCGCTTAGGGCAGTATATGGACAGCAACGACAGCATCGACTTTATCGCTGCGATGGATCGGGCGGTGCTTGCGAAAAAGACGATTAAGGGCGCGAGCGGAAATCACATCGCCTTTTACGACGGCAGGATTCGCGACAGGGCGCTTCGCGAGAAGGACTACGAAAGCGCTATGCCGCAGGCTCTCAAGGAAGGCGAGTTCCAGTGCTATCTTCAGCCTAAGTTCGGCCTTCAGAGCAGGCATATTGAGGGCGCAGAGGCGCTTATCAGATGGGACAGCAAGGAGTTTGGCTTTGTTATGCCGGGCGATTTTATCCCGCTGAGCGAACGAAACGGATTTGTCGTGGAGCTTGACTTCTACATTCTCGAGGAGGTCTGCAAGGCGATTCGCCGCTGGCTTGACGACGGGAAAACGCCTGTTGTCATATCGGTAAATCAGTCGCGCTTGCACCTTAACAACGACGACTATATCTGGCGGCTTCGTGAGATAGTGGATAAGTATAACGTTCCTTATCAGTACATTGAACTTGAGCTTACGGAAAGCGTTTTCACAGAGGACGTTGACCACCTGCTGAAAATAATGCACAAGCTGCACGAGCTTGGCTTCAAGCTGTCGATAGACGACTTCGGAAGCGGCTATTCGTCGCTGAATATGCTGAAGGATATCCCCGCCGACGTCGTGAAGATTGACCGCGAGTTCTTTAACGGCACGGTTAATTCCGAGAAGGGCAGGGCGGTTATCGAAACGGTAGTTGACCTTGCAAAGCGGCTCAATATGGAGGTTATCTCCGAGGGCGTTGAAACAAAGGACCAGGTGGATTTCCTTACGGAGATAGACTGCCATATGGTTCAGGGCTATTACTTCTCAAAGCCTATGCCTATGCACGCGTATGAGGCTATGTGGTACTCCGACCTCGAAAGCGCACGCGCCGAAGCGGCAGCGGACAATGCTTCCGAAACCCCCGAAGCCTCGGAAACTCCCGTAGTCCCCGAAACCGCGCAGCCTGAAAGCGCAGCCGAATAAAGGCGAAAAGCGGTTTTTCCTGCGAACAGATTATAAGCCGCCTTTGACGGAAGGATGTCAGAGGTGGCTTTTTGTGCGTGTCAAAACAAGGCGGATTTTGCGAGCGGCGCTGTTTTTCGACGATATACGCGCGGTTTTTATTGTGATTTTCACCAACGCGGTTTGTGTGAAACGTACAACATTTTATCATATGTTGACAAAAACAAATAGGTTTGTTATAATTAAAGTAATAAGCTGTCAGTATGCATAAATTTGGCAACTGAGAACACAAGAGAACGAGATAAGCAAAATAAGCACATTTTTACACAAGGAGGTGCGGCGGTTTGAAGGACGATGCTTTTTCCCCTGAGCTGGAAAAGCTTAGTATGCAGCTCGCAGACGCTCAGCAGCAGATAAACAGCCTAAAGATTAAGGTGCGCACCGAGGAACTTAAGGCGAAGATTTCCTCAGAATACTCCAACTATGCCCTGTGGGAGTATGATATTCTGGAAGACGTTATGTACCATTACAAAAAGCTGAACGGGCGCTATGAAAACAATCTTGACCCGATAATTTCTTTCCGCGATACCGTGCTTGGCTGGGGTATGATTTACGCAGATGATATCCCCGAGTTCAACCGCTTCTGCGATGCTCTGAAGCGCGGGGACAAAGAGGTGGGCTGCGAGGTTCGCGCAATAAATGACGAAATGTCGTTTGCGTGGTACAAATACGAGGGAAAGACAATCTGCGACGACAGCGGGAAACCCGTCCGCGTTGTCGGCAGAACGCTTGATATCACGGAGAAAAAGGGCGGCGTCGGAGAAAAATCCGGCTCGCGCCGCGACACACTTACGGGAACCTATACCCCCGAAGCGTTTTGCGAGGAATATACCGAAAGGACAACGGGTCAGCAGCGCTATACATATTCTGCGCTGTATCTCGTGAACATTTCGGCGCTCGACAAGATAGCCGGGCAGTATGGTGCCGGCCACGCGGATTATGTCCGCAAAACGGTGGCGAAAATCCTGCTTGACATCAGCGCGTGCAGGCACGACAGCTGCGTCGGAAGGCTTGACGACGGGCAGTTTGGCTTTTTCACAAGATTTACGGACATAGCTTCGCTGAACGAGCTTGCGAAGCAGATTATTCACAATATCAGCTCATACAGCTTTGAGCAGGACACGACGGTTACCGTTTGCGTCGGCATAACCGTTGTGCGCAACGCGAAGCCCTACGGCGACGCGTACAATGAGGCGAGCGCTGCGCTCCGCGCGGCGGAAATGAAGGGGAGCAGCACCTACGAATACTACTCCCCGACGATGAATATGGACCTTGTGCTTAAGCAGGCGGAGCAGGCGGATAACTATGAGCTTGACGCTCGCGGCGGCTTAAACGCGGAGGAATCCGCAATCTATACGCTTATCACGCTTGCGTTTATCGACAAGGAGAGCAGAAGCTCCATTATGGAGAAGGCGCTGCGCGCTCTTGCGGAGCTTATCGGCGCAGAGCGCTATATGGTAACGGTAATGAACCCGACGAGGGGCACGAAAATCTACTCGCTTAACGCCGACGGAACGCCCTCGCCCGAGCAGGATATTTCTGCCGACATACCCGAAAACGAGCTTTGCAAGATGAATCTCTCGGGCATAATCGCGCTTGACAAGAGCGTTGACGGCGGTGCTGCAAAGGGCTTTGCTATCACGGGAAACAACGCGAGAACTGCTTTTGTTATCCCGATGAAGAACAAAAACGGCCTGTTCGGCTGGCTTAGCTTTTCCTCGTCCGGAATATTGCGGTCGAACCCGCGTATGCTGAAGCTGGTTTCCACCGCGCTCAACAAGATGTACATTGCCTACGAGGAGGACACGCGCGAAAAGGAAGCAAGGCATTTTTCCGATTCCGTTGTATACAACCTCGGTGTTATGGGCTATTCAATTATCCCCGGAACGTTTGAGGTAGACCGCGTCGGAACAAACTGCGACGCGCACCTCGGGCTGAAAAAGGGGGATATCTGCTACAAAAAGCTTTATGGCAGGGATAAGCCCTGCCGCGACTGCCCCGCTGTTCACATTTCAAAGAGCGGGGAGATGACCTATACCACGGCGTTCTATACTGAGCTTGGGCACAAGTGGCTTAACGTCACCGCCTCGGTTGAGGAAAACGCCGACGGCGACAGGCGCTATCTGATAAGCTCTGCGGACATCACAAACTGCCTCGGTATGATAAAGAACTACGACAATCTTACGGGGCTTATGACGTTTGATATGTTCGCGGCGGAAGCAATGCGCCTTACTATGAAAAATACGCAGGAGTACCACATCGCGGTTATAAACGTTGCGGGCTTCCGCCGTATTAACGAGGACAACGGCTACGAGTTCGGAAACTCGATACTCATCGCCGTGTCGGACATTCTCGAACGCTCGATAGGCACGGGAGAACTTGTCGGCAGGAGCGAAGGCTCGCGCTTCCTTGCACTGTTCAGAAACAGGAACGGCGCGGAGCTTGAAGTGCGGCTCAATCAGCTTATGGCGAGCATTCAGAAGCAGGTTTTTGAAAAGTGCGCAAAGCAGATTTATCTGCTTGTCGGCGTGTATGAGATGGGAGAAAACGGCGTAAGCGTAATGACCGCAATCGACCGCGCGATTACCGCCCAGAAAACCGTCAAGGACAAAACCTACTTTCAGGAAAACCTTATCGGGCAGTACAATCAGGAGCTTCGCGAGGAGCTTAAAAACCGCCGCTATATCGAAGCGCATATGCTTGACGCGCTGGAAAACGACGAGTTCAAGGTATACTATCAGCCGAAGGTAAGCATTCGCACCGGCAAAATTGTCGGCGCGGAGGCGCTTGTGCGCTGGATAAGAGGCGACGGCGAGATTGTGTCCCCCGCGAAGTTTGTGCCGATTTTCGAGGCGAACGGATTTATCGCGGATATGGATTTTGCAATCTACCGCCACGTGATTGCGGACATAAAGCGCTGGCTCAGAAACGGGCTGGACGTTCCGCTGATTTCGCTTAACGTCAGCCGCCACCACCTGCGCGACGACAGCTTCTCTGACAAGCTTAACGCGCTCGTAGACTCGCTCGGAATCCCGCACACGCTTGTCGAGCTTGAGATAACCGAGAGCCTTTTGACGGAAAACCTCGAAAAGCTTGTTGAGATAATGACAAAGCTGAAATCGCTCGGCTTCAGGATATCCATCGACGACTTCGGTAGCGGATATTCGTCGCTCAATCTTATCACGCTGCTGCCGTTTGACACGCTGAAAATCGACGGAGGCTTCTTCCTCAAAAACGACCTCACCGAGCGCAACCGCAAGGTTATCTCCTCGGTGGTAACTCTCGCGAAGAGCCTTAACCTCGAAACGGTTTCCGAGGGCGTCGAAATGCAGGAGCAGGTTGATTTCCTGCGCGACCTCGGCTGCGATATGATACAGGGCTATTTCTACTACAAGCCGATGCCCGGCGCGGAGTTTGAAAAGCTTCTTAACCACGCAGAATATGGCGCCCCCTCAAATGAGAAATAAAAAGAAATCCCCTTCCGCAACGGAAGGGGATTTGATTTGCTGACAAACGGCATAGCGCGCGTTTGCTTAATACTTGATTTCAAGATTGCTTGTCACAAGGTCGGCCTGCGGCTGGCGCAGGTTGCCGAGGATTTCCACACCCTGCACATACCACGACATATTGTAAACCTCCGTTATCGTCATAACGTCGTTCTGCATATACTTAATCGAACCCGTAGTGTCCTTCAGCTCTCCGCTGAATATCAGCGCCTTGCCTGTTGTAATCTTCGGGATAAGCGCGGAGAGAATGTCCGCAGTGCCGTCCTTTGCCGCGGGCAGCGCGTCGGACACATCGACAACGCCGTTGTTCATACTTCCGACGTAGGAATCGGTTTCCCACGCGTCAAGCTGAAGCTTCTTGAACTGCGACAGGTAAAAGCTGTCGCGCGACGAATAGAAGTACATCAGCATATTCTCGTACTCGGAAGAATCCGCGGAATGGTCAAGCGAGCTGATGAACTTTATCCCCTTGCTCTCGCAGTATTTCTCCGCTTCCGAGTTTTCGGTATAGCAGATGATAACGTCGCAGCCCGCGTCCGTCAGCATATCCACCGCAGAGCGCAGCTCGTCGGGCTTTGTGCCGAACGCCGCCATCAGCCGCGCGTCGGAATACACAAGCTGCATACCGAGCGCCGCTGCGTTTATCACTGGGATAGGATACAGCATATCGGTGTCGCAGACGATGCCGATTTTTTCGTTCTGCGAGTTAAACGCAGCCGCCGTTCCCGCGGCATATGCTCCCTGAAACGTATGCTCGGTGTAGGCGAAGATGTTGACCGAGCGCAAAGCAATGCCGTAGCCGATAAAGTTGATGTTCATATACTTCCCCGCCGTGGATGTAAGCACGTTTGCATACACGGGGTTTGTTGACACAATCGTACCGCAGCCCTCGTCGGCAAGCATTTTTACCGCCGCCTCGAAGTCAGATATCATAACGTTCTCTATGTAGCAGGTTTCAACCGTGCTGTGCGACTGCGCCTTTTTCCGCTGCGCGTCAAACTCCGCGGAGCGTCCCTCGTCGGCGCTGCCGTGGTATATGTACCCCACCTTGATGGGCGCTTCTTCCGCCTCAGAGGTTTCCGAGGTTTCGCCTGATGTGCTTTCGCCGCCGCCATTGCAGCCCGATATGGTCAGGGCCATACACACGGCTAGGAAAGCAGCAAATAGTTTTTTTGGGTTTATAGCCATAAGCTTTTAACCTCCTGTTATATATGCATTACATTATCCGCTTGGTTATAAGTGAAAAGCATACTGCTTCTATTGTATTATAGCATAATTTTTGAAAAAATACATCACTTTTTCAGAAATATTTCATTTTATACGGAATTTTCTATTTATTTTTTTCTTGATATATGATATAATTACAATGTATAGTAATATCCGTCTATGGGAAAAACGTTTTCCCCCAAAAAATCAAACGAATGGTTGGGTACAATTATGAACACACCTATCTGCGACTTTCTCGAAAAATACTCATCACAGAACAGGCTAAGGCTGCATATGCCTGGGCACAAGGGCGCACTTAACCCTCACGATATAACAGAGATTGAGGGCGCGGACAGCCTTTTCGACAGCGACGAAACCGGCGGAATAATTGCTCAGAGCGAGGCGCTTGCCGCAAAGATTTTCGGCGCGGAGAAAACGCTCTATTCCTGCGGCGGAAGCACGCTTGCTATTCAGGCGGGGCTTGCGCTGTTAAAGAGCCGCGGCGTAAAGACGATTGCCGCATCGCGCTATTCCCACAAGAGCCTTGCTTCTGCGGCGGCGCTGCTTGGGCTTGGCATAAAGTGGCTGTATCCCGAAAACTATCTCAGCGCGGACGTAGTGTACAACGCGGAAACGCTTCGCGGCGCGGACGCGCTGTTTGTCACGAACATCGACTACTACGGCGGGACGTGGAAGTTTATCCGTCCGAATATTCCCGTACTTATCGACAACGCGCACGGCGCTTACCTGAAGTTTGTGGACAAGCGTCAGTTCGGCACGGAGTATCTCCACCCGCTGGAGCTTGGCTATCCGCTTATGAGCGCGGAGAGCGCGCACAAAACGCTTTCCGTGCTGACGGGCGGCGCGTATCTCCACTTTGCGAAGGGCTTTGACAGCTCGCGCGCAAAGGAGATGATGTCGCTTTTCGGCTCGTCAAGCCCGTCTTATCTTATACTCGAAAGTCTGGACAGGCTCAACGACAAAATCGCCTCAGACATTCGCGCGGTAAACCGTGCCTGCGAAATGGTGCTTCAGCTTAAAACGAAGCTTACGGAGTCGGGCGTTCCGATTGCGAAAAGCGACCCGCTGCGCGTAACAATCGAAGCGCGCGAGTGGGGCTATTCGGGAACGGACTATGCGGCGCAGCTTCGCGAAAGCGGCGTCGAGTGCGAGTTTTGCGACGAAAACCGCGTGGTTCTGCTGTTCTCCTCGGAGGTAACTCAGGCGGACATAGAGCGCGCGCTGATTGCAGTTCTGTTTGTAAAGCAGGGCGCTCCGCTGCCGAAAAAGCTTTACCCCGTGATAAGGGCGACGGCGGCAATGCCGATAAGCGAGGCTATGTTCAAACCGCAGAAAATCGCCGCAGTCGAAAACGCGCGCGGCGAGGTCTGCGCGGGACTGCGCGCGCCGTGTCCTCCGTGTGTTCCGCTGGTTATGCCCGGCGAGATAATCGACCACAACATTGTTGACGCGCTGAAAGCCTACGGCGTAAAGCAGATTGCGATAATCGACCGCGCGGCGAAGTAAGCTATTCTCCTTGCGGTATTTCGGCGCAGTGGCGAAGCGTTATCAAAGCGCCGTTTTTCACCGAAATGGCAACGTCGCGTCGGCGGTATTTCTGCTGAAACAGGCTGACATTTGATTGAAAGGCGGCTGTCTGCCCGTTTGGGATAACGGCGCGGACAAGCTTTGTGCCATACCGCGCGCAAATCATTACGGCGCCGCCGTCTGCGCACAGTCTTGAGCGCGGCATATACAGCGCAAACGACGCGGCAAGCCAGAGGAACACGCCCGCTCCCGCGAAAAGCAGCGAGCGGAGGGTTGCTTTCCCGATAAACCACGGGAGCGCAAACGTGAAAACCGCGCCCGCAGCGAGCGCTCCCGCCCAACCGAGCGGCACGGCGCAGTGCGAAAACAGCGCTTCCTTAGGCGGGCAAAACAGCGCGTTTTTCGGATACGGCAGCCGAAGCAGGCACTTCATAGCCTTTTCTGCGCGGAAATCGCGAAGCGCGGGCAGAAGCATAAAATTCCTTGCGTAAAGCGGCGCGGAGTTCATAAAAAGCGTTGCCGCGGATTGCCTGAAATACGCTGCGTTAAGCTTTTCAAGAGAAACCGTCTGCTCATAGAGCGTAAAAAGTCCGTGGGTTACGGTGACGTGGGTTTTCCCCGCGAAAACGCGAAACCGCGAGAGCCGCAATACTCGCCGCAAAAACGCGAACCCCCAAGCCGCGGGAAAAAACACCGCGAGCAGCGCAGTTATTCTCGGAAGCACGATACTGTACAACCCAAGCGCCGCAGAAAGCTCGTCCGCCGCTTGCCCTATTGCTGAAAGCAAGCGGTCGCGGTATTGTGTGCCGAGGAGCTTTCCGACGCGGGTTATTGCGAGCGAAAACGCAACGGCGGCGCTGAGCGCCCGCGTGTCGGAAAACGCGCCGAGCAGTATTGCTGCGGGCTTTGGGCGCAGCGGTTTTCCTCTTTTTTCGGGGAGAAAGGGCAGCGGCTCGTTTTTTTTGAGGTAAAACGAGAGCGCTCCCGAGCGCGTGAAAACGGTTATCCGCTTTGCGCCGAAAATGCGCAGCCATAGCGTGCGGCGCGACTCGGCGGCGGTGATTTCGCGGGCGGGGACAACGCTTTTCCGGCGGAGAAAAACGCCCTTTGTTATGGAAATTTCGGCGGCGGAAATGCTTATCGAGCAGAAAATTCCGCGCAGCAGATAATACAATACGAAATTCATGTATACACTTTATTATGCGGAATAATCCGCAAACTTTTTTTTGAGAGGTAAACCGAAATGAAAACAGGCTGCATTATTCTTGCAGGCGGCGCGGGAAAGCGCATGAAAAGCGAAAAGCCAAAGGTGCTTTGCGAGGTGCTGAGAAAGCCGATGTTGGGCTGGGTGCTTGACGCGGCGGAGGGCGCGGGGTTTGACGAAACCGCGGTGGTAACAGGCTATGGCGCAGAGCAGACCGAGGCGTTTCTTCGCTCTCGCGGCGGGGAGATAAAGACCTATCTTCAGCCCGAGCAGAAAGGCACGGGCGACGCGGTGAAGTGCGCCGCAGAGGTGCTTCGGCAGACCGACTGGGTATGCATACTTTGCGGCGACGCGCCGTTTATCGACGCAGAAACCATAAGAGCGGCGCTGGCGTTCCACAAGACCTCCCGCGCAAACGCGACGGTTATCACCGCCGAGGTGGAAAATCCGACAGGTTACGGCAGGATTATACGCGAGGGTGCTTTTTTCAAGGCAATCCGCGAGCAAAAGGATTGTTCCCCCGAGGAAGCGAAAATATGCGAGGTAAACTCGGGCGCATACTGGTTCAACTCTGCAGCGCTGCTTGAAGCGCTTCCGAAGCTTTCGACAAACAACGCGGCGGGCGAATACTATCTCACCGACTGCATTGAGCTTCTCGGAAACGCCGCCGCCTTTAAGAGCGAAAACCCCGACATCGTGCTAGGCGCAAACACGCGCAGGGCGCTGTATGAGCTTAACGAAAAGGCGCGGCTTGCGGTGCTTTTCCGCCTTATGGACGAGGGAGTAAGCTTCGTTTCGACGGACGGAATAATCATCGGCGCGGACGTTAAGATAGGCGCGGACACAACGGTGCTTCCGAACACGATTATCCTCGGCGAAACCGAAATCGGCAGCGGCTGCACAATCGGTGCTAACAGCCACATAGAAAACTGCCGTATCGGGAACAATGTTATCCTGAACAATGTGCAGGCGTATGACAGCGTTGTCGAGGACGACGTGAAAATCGGTCCGTTTGCGCAGCTTCGTCCGGGGACGACAATCCGCCGTGGCGTTAAGATAGGCGATTTTGTCGAGATAAAGAATTCCGACATCGGCATAAACACCTGCGTCGCGCACCTTACTTACGTCGGCGACAGCACGGTCGGCAGGGGCGTAAACTTCGGCTGCGGCTGTGTCACGGCAAACTATGATGGCGTAGAAAAATTCCGCACCGAGATAGGCGACTACGCGTTTATCGGCTGCAACACCAACCTTATCGCGCCCGTTAAAATCGGAGAAAACGCGACAACCGCCGCAGGCTCGACAATCACGAAGGACGTTCCCGAAAACGCACTTGCGGTTGAGCGCGGGCAGGTAAGGGTCATCGAAAACTGGCCCAAAAACGCAAAGAGAAAGAGAAAGTAACTTCGCAAAGGAAAGGAAAATGCAAATGATGTTCAGAAAAATTGCGGCAGCGGCGCTTGCGGCTGTTATGGCTGTGACCGCCTGCGGCTGCTCCGTTAAGGTCGGCACAAACAAGAAGATAAAGGACACCGCGGTTGTTGCCACGGCAAAGGGCGTAGATGATAAGAGCCTTGACATAACCTACGGCGATTTCAGAAAAGAGTATGTATACTGGCTCAAGGCGAAAAACTACACCGACGACTCGCTCGAAACCGTTGCGGAGGAATGCAAGGCGCAGCGCGAGGACATAATCGGCTATCTTATCAACGAGAAGATAATTCTCGCGGAAGCGGCGAAGCTTGGCATTGACAAGCTTTCCGACGAGGAAACGCTCGAAATTCAGGAGAAGTTCGACTCGCTTGTTCAGCAGCAGGTAGACTACTTCGCGTCAAAGGCGAAGGCGGAAACGACCGAAGACGGCGCGGAGCTTTCCGAAAAGGATTTGGAGCAGCGCGGAAACGACGATTTTGACAGCTACCTTGCCGACTGCGGGCTTACCCGCGACGACCTGTTTTTGTGGCAGGTAAGCGCGTATGTGTCAAACAAGGTGCTTGACGAGGTTACAAAGGACGTTGTTTTCACCCGCGAGGAAGCGGAAAAGGAGTTCGCAGATATAGAGGCTACAATAGAGGCGGCGTATAAAGCAAACTCACTCTCCTACGAGCAGAACTCGACATACACCTCGCTTTGGCTGCCCGAGGGTTCGCGGCGCATAAAGCACATTCTTCTTGGCTTTGAGGACACGGCTGCCGATGAAATCTCGGCGCTCAGAACCGCCGGCGACGACGAGGCTGCCGACGCGCTCCGCGCGGAAAAGGCAGAGGCTCTTGCACAGCAGACGCAGGAGGTTATCAATATGCTTGACAACGGCGGCGACTTTGACGAGTTGATAAACGAGCTTTCCGCAGACAAGCTTGGCTCCTCCTCTATGCCCGACGGCTATCTTGTCGTTCCCGAGGGACAGACCTATATGGCGGAGTTTCAGCAGAAGGCGATGGAGCTTCCCGAGGTCGGAGCGTATGACACCTGCGTTACAGACTACGGCGTGCATATTATGCTGTACGCTTCCGACGCGGTTATTCCCGAGGAAGAAAAGACGGAGTTCATCGACTATCTCTATGAGCAGATGTTCGCGAACAAAAAGGACGTTCGTTTCGGCGAAATCCTTGACGAATGGAAAGCGACATACAACTACAAGATAGACTACGACGCGCTAAAAATAGACGCGCCCGAAGCGCAGGCAGAATAAACAAGGCAAAGGAAAAGGAACACTTAATGGATATAAGAAAATTAACGGCGGTTGTTCTGGCGGCGGCGCTTCTGACGGGCTGCAGCGGAAACAGCGGCAGCTCTGACGCGGGTTCGACATCTCCCGACGCAAGCACAAGCGCGCCCGAAAGCACGGAAAGCGGCTCCTCCGAAACAAGGAAAACCGTTCTTGCAAGCGGCTATGCCGAGGATAGTGCAGAGGTTGCGGCAATCACCGACTGCGAGCCGGTTACATTCGGCGAGTTTATCAAGGAGTACAGGTATTTCCTTTGGACGAACGGAATAACAGACGACACCGCCGCAGAGTATGCGGATTATCTCACTGCGCGCAGGGAGTATATCGTAAACTATCTGATAAACGAGAAAATCGTACAGAAGAAGTTTAATGAGCTTTGCGAGCCGTTCACTGAGGAGGAGCTTTCGCGCATTCAGTCCTCCTATGACAGCAAGATAAACGAGCTGTATTCGAGTATGGCAGAGGGCATTCTGAACAACTCGGATTCGCTTTACACCGACGAAACGCTTATGGCGGACGTTGACGCGGCATTCAATCAGTTCCTTGTCGCCTGCGGAATGACGACAGACGATATTTACAGCTGGGCATATTCCGATTTTCAGCGCAGTAAGCTTGTGAACACGGTATGCACGGACGTTACTCTTGAATTTTCCGAGGCGGAAAAGCAGGCGAAGGAGATTTACGACGGAGTTAGCGAGCAGTATAAGAGCGACCCCGCGTCCTATGTTGCGAGCGATTATGCAAGCCTGTTTATCCCCGAAGGCTCGCGCAATGTACAGCACATTCTGCTGCGCTTTTCAAACGACGACTACGCGGCGATAATCGCCCTGCGCGACGAGGGCAAGGACGCCGAGGCGGACGCTCTCCGCGCGGAAAAAGCGGCGGCTTTTGACGAAAAGAAAGCCGGGATACTCGCGAAAATATCCGCGGGCGAGGACTTCGGCGAGCTTATGAAGCAGTACAGCGACGATGGCGACGTTACCGCGACATTTCTTGTTTCTCCGGGTACGGAGCAGTTTATCGAGGGCTTTGCGGAGTGCGTTTTCGCGATTGGCGAGGTTGGCGGCATTTCCGAATGCGTATCCGACTACGGTGTGCATATCGTAAAATACACCGAAGAAGCGACAGTTTCCGAGGAAACCTACAGCAACACTGTCGAGGGAATTTATCAGTATATGCTCTCCAATGCGAAAAACGAGAAGTTCTCGGAGTATATGACGCAGTGGCGCGAGGATTATCCGTTTACGATTGACAGGGAGCTTCTGCTGCTTTCCGACGAATAACGAGGTGAAAAAATGAACGCAAAGAACGCACTTGTGGTTGTTGATTATCAGGTGGATTTTGTGAGCGGCGCGCTCGGCTTTGCGGGCGCGGAGAAGCTTGAAAGCGTTATCCTGAAGAAGATTTCGGCGGCGCGAAAAGAGGGCGCGCAGGTTATATTCACACTCGATACGCACAAGAAAAACTACCTCTCCACCGCCGAGGGAAAAAAGCTCTCCGTTATTCACTGCATTGACGGCACGGAGGGTCACAGGCTTTACGGAAAGGTAGCTGACGCGGTAGCCGAGGGCGATATCGTCATAAAGAAAAACGCGTTCGGCTCAACGCGGCTCGGCAGCCTTCTGAAAAAGGGGCGCTATGAGCAGGTCGAGCTTTGCGGGCTGGTGACGGATATCTGCGTTTTGTCGAACGCGATAATCGCAAAGGCGGCGCTGCCCGAAAGCCGCATTGTCGTTGACAGCGCGGCGTGCGGTTCTGCTGACAAAAACGCGCACGAACGCGCGCTTTTGTCAATGCGCGGCGTGCAGATAGACGTGGTATGACAAGCCGAGTTGGTGGTATTATAATTTAGGGGGTGCTTTGTATGATAAACGAGCAGAACTGCTCGATGCTGTGCGATTTTTACCAGCTTACTATGGGAAACGGCTATCTTAAATCGGGACACGCAAACAGGATTGCCTACTTCGACCTGTTTTTCAGGCGGGTTCCCGACGGCGGCGGCTATGCTGTCTGCGCAGGACTTGACTCGGTGATAAGCTATATCGAGAGCCTGCATTTTGACGACGATGATATCGGGTTTCTCCGCGGCAAGGGGATATTCGACGAGGAGTTTTTGTCGTATCTGCGGAATTTCCGCTTCGAGGGCGATATTTTCGCCGTTCCCGAGGGCACGCCCGTTTTCCCGTATGAGCCGCTGATAACGGTTCGCGCCCCCGCGATACAGGCGCAGCTTATCGAAACAATGCTTCTCCTTATGGTAAACCATCAATCGCTGATTGCGACAAAGGCGTCGCGGATAGTCCGCGCGGCGGACGGCAGGGCGATAAGCGAGTTCGGCTCGCGCAGGGCGCAGGGCGCAAGCGGCGCTTTGCTTGGCGCAAGGGCGGCGTATATCGGCGGCTGCGCGGGAACTGCCTGCGTGCTTGCGGACGAGCTTTACGGCGTGCCCGCAACGGGCACAATGGCACATTCTTGGGTGCAGATGTTCGACAGCGAGCTTGAAGCGTTCGAGGAATACTGCCGCATTTACCCTGACAGCGCAACGCTGCTTGTGGACACCTACAACGTGCTGAAATCGGGCGTACCTAATGCAATAAAGGCGTTCGACAATGTGCTGAAGCCGCTCGGGGCGCGTCCTCGCGGAATACGCCTCGACTCGGGCGATATCACCTATCTTTCGATAGAAGCGCGAAAAATGCTTGACGCGGCGGGTTATCCCGACTGCAAGATAGTCGCTTCAAACAGCCTTGACGAGCACATCATCGCAAACCTAATCGCGCAGGGCGCGAAAATCGACCTTTTCGGTGTAGGCGAGCGGCTTATCACCTCGTCGAGCGAGCCTGTTTTCGGCGGCGTTTACAAGCTTGCGGCAACGGAGGAAAACGGCGTAATCACCCCGAAGATAAAGATCAGCGAAAACATCGCGAAGATAACCAACCCCCACTACAAGAAGCTGTGGAGGCTGTTTGACAACAAGACGGGAAAGGCACTCGCAGACCTGCTTACGGTTTACGACGAGAAAATCGACAGCGAAAAGCCGCTCGAGCTGTTTGACCCCGACTTCACCTGGAAGCGCAAGACCTTCACCGACTTCACGGCAAAGGAGCTTCAGGTGCCCGTATTTATCGGCGGAAAGCGCGTTTACACCTCGCCCGCGATAGACGAGATACAGCGCTATTGCGCGCAGCAGACAGGCACGCTTTGGGACTCTGTCCTGCGCTTTGAAAATCCGCACAAATACTATGTCGATTTGTCGCAGAAGCTGTGGGATATCAAGCACAGCCTTTTAGCGGCGGGAGGAAAAAGCTATGAGCCTTAAGGAACTGGTTCACGCCCTCGGCACGGAGGTCTGCTCGGAGGAGCGCTTCGGCAGGTACCCCGATTTTGCGCCCGCAGAGGAAACGCTTGGCTTTGCGGACACGTCGCCCGCACTTGACGGCTCGCGCGGTATCGCGTTTATGTGCGACGGGCTGAGAATACGCACCGAGAAAAAGGTTATCGGCAGGGATTATTCGGATATTCTGTCGGTGGAGCTTGTACCGAGCTACGAAAGCCCGTTTGCGGACGAGCTTGTTGTAAGAAGTCACCGAAAGGACGTTCGCATATCCGATTTTTCGCTTAACAAGCCCGCGCTGAAGCTGCTTATAGACTCGCTTTGCGCGGAGTACAACCGTATGAGCGAAGACGAGCGCGAGGACTCCTACCGCGAGTGCTTCACCGCGGCAATGGAGTTTTACTGCGACCCGTCGGACAGCGCTCCGTCTGTTCCCGAGGAAAAGCCCGTCGACGGCACGCTCGGCGCGATTGCTTTGGAGCTGCTTTCGGTTCAGGACGACCCTACGCTTTCGCGGGGGGAGATTTTGTCGCGCTATACCGAAATACTGGCGCGGTATATTCCCGCGGAAACTGTCGGGCAGAGCAGTCCGCACGCGTTTATTCCCGCCTATAATGCAGGGGAAAAGTTCCCGCCCGAAAATGAGGCGGTTGTGTTCACCGACCACTACAACTCTGCAGCGCAGACGGAGAGCGCGGCTTCTCCTGCAGAAGCGTTTGACGAGGTGGTTGCGAGCGAGGAAATCCCGCTGATGGATTTGCCCGCAGAACAGCCCGAGCAAACCGACCTCTCCCCCGCCGAAGATTTCCACGAAGCAGACGAGCCTGCGCCTGCCGAAAGCGCGTTCCCCGAAGCTGCGGAAGAAAGCGAACAACCCGCCGAAATCGGCTTCGCGCCCGAGGATTTCTCGGAGCAGAGCGCGTTCCCCGAAGCTTCCGAAAAACCCGAACCGCCCGCCGAAATCGGCTTCGCACCCGAGGATTTCTCGGAGCAGAGCGCGTTGACCCAAGCGGCAGAAGCGCTCGAGCCGCCCGCGAACTTCCCCGAGGTAGACGAGCCTGCGCCTGCCGAAAGTGAGTTCCCCGAAGCTTCCGAAGAAAGCGAACAACCCGCCGAAATCGGCTTCGCGCCCGAGGATTTCTCAGAGCAGAGCGCATTGTCCGAAGCGGCAGAAGAGCTTGAGCCGCCCGCGGATTTCCCCGAGGTAGACGAGCCTGCGCCTGTCGAGAGCGAGTTCCCCGAAGCTGCGGAAGAAAGCGAACCGGCAGAGAGCGTTATTCCCGAAACACCCGAAGCGCCCGAGCCTTACATAAAAGAGGAGCGCACTCCCGAACCGGACATTTTCAACGAAGTTATGGAAAGCCAAAATGTCGAAGAAATGTCCCGCGCACAAACCCTGTCGTTTCTGAAGGATTCGATTAACGAGATAAACTCCGCCGCCGATGAGGACGAGGAAGAAGAGGACACCGCATATTCCCCCTACACGAGAGAGCCGAAGTCCGACGACATCTATCTGATTGCCAGCAAGCGGCTGCGCGAGCTGTGCGAAAAGGGTGTGCTTACGCCCGAGCGAATGCAGACGGAGCTTAAAATGAGCGTTCAGGCGACCGCGAAAAACTTCACCGAAATCGCCTCAAACGAGCATAACATTCCGCACGAACTTATCCGCAGGGTGCGCGACTTAAAGCGCGGTTCAAGTATGCTGCAAAAGTATATGGCGCTCGGCGAGGATATCGCGTCGCGCGTTATGTTCTTTATGCTGTATCAAATGCTGGTGTATACCGACGGCATTGAAAAGTCCTACGGCAGCGCGCTTAAGCTGGGCGCGTTTGTGCGGCGTTTTTCGGACATCGAAATGACGCTGCTGGAGCTTAACGCCCGCGTAAAATAACACAAAACACCCCGAGAAACCGCTTTGGTTCTCGGGGTAATTTTTATAGTACCGTTTGCTTTTATTCCTCTATGGAAAAAGCCTCGTCGCCGATTTTTATGCTTGTCCCGACAAAAATCGGAGCCGCACCGCCTGTTGGGATTTCCTTCTCGGTGCCGTTAGGGAGGGTGCATTCCCACTGCCCCGACGAGAGATTTTTCAAGCCCCACAGCGCGGGGTTAAGCTTGTTTCGCACAACCTCGGCGGTAACGGCGTTTTTCTCGTCAAACAGCCTTGCGCCCTCGAACAGAAGCACCTTGCTTCTTCCTCCGACAATCGACAGCGGCTTCGGATAGTGCTGACCGCAAGGGCAGATTATCCGTCCGTTTTCGTCGGTTTCGGCGGTCGGGAAAAAGCCCTGTATCCCGCAGGAACAAGCGGTGATATCGCCGCGCAGTCGTTTGAGAATATCCAGCCACTGCTTTTCGATAAGGCGCTTTGTCGGCTCGTTAAGACCGGTTGTGAACGAGTAGGTAAACGCCTCGCGTATGTAGTCGGGCATTATCCTCCAGAATTTCAGCACGTTGTTGTGAACGCCGCGCACGGGGCGGTTGCTGTCGTCGTCGGGGTCGTAGACGAACATCGGCTCAAAGCCGTAGTGCCGCCGCTCCGCCTCTTCGGTAAGGCATACGCTTTTCAGCACCCTGCTTCCCTCCAGCGGGTCGCCGCGCAGCAGCAGCCGAAACAGCACCACCGCAAGCGAGTAGCGGTCGGTCAGTTTATCGGGGGCTTTTTCGCCGCGCACTATTTCGGGCGCCATATACCCCGGCTTTCCCGCAATGCCGAGATGCTCGCCGTAGGGCGCGATGTTGTCGCAGTCGCAAATCAGCACGTCGCCGTCGGACGGGCGAATGAAAAAGCCGCCGTCGTTCATATCCTGATAGCTTTTTCCGCCGTTATGCAGCGAGCGGAACGCCGAGGTTATCCTTATCGCGCAGTTTACCACGGAGTACAGCCCCGACAGCTTTACCCTTGCGTTAAGGATATCGGAAAACGGCTTGTACTCGGGCGGCACCAAATCCATCAGAAAGCCGAAGCTGTCGCCGATTTTCGCGGTAAGCATCTTTGGCATAACAAACGCCTTGTCCTCGCTCTTTTCCTCGGTCAGCCGCGCCAAATTCTCGCGGAAGATTTCGGGGCGGCGAAGCTTGTTCGGGAAGTACATTTTAAGCGCGTATTCCCCGCCGTTAAACTCTGCCTTGTAAACAGTACCCTGTCCGCCCGAGCCGAGAACAGCAGTTATCTCCGCCTCTCCGCCAAGCTCCAGCGGCACTCTGTCGCCAACTTTCAGCATCAGAAGCCGCCTCCCGTCAGCGCCTCAAAGCTGTCCTCCGCGCTGGTTTCCGCAGCGTTTCCGCACCATTCGCAGACGGTTTCGTTTTCGCCGTCCCAGCAGGTGGTTCTGCCGCATTCGCTGCACTGGAAGAAGCCCTTTGCCGCGCAGTAGGGGCAGGAGGGGTATTCTGTCGTCACATAAACGTTGCCGCTGATTTCGGTATCTCCGAACTTCTCGCGGGACGCGGTGTGCTCGCTTACCTTAAAAGCCCAGGTTGCATACCACGCCTCGTCCTCGCGTTGTTCCGCGCGTATTCCGAAAAGCTCGTGGCTTTTCCTGCATTTTGTGAGAATAACTGCTGCTTTCATTGTTTTTCCTCCGTTTATCATATTATTGGTTTAAGCTTATATTTTCCGTTTTCCCGCCCGTTTTCATCGCAGGCAGTGCCCCTTTAGGGCAAGCTTTTATACATTCCATACATAAAATACATTCCGTGCCGTTTAGGCGCTTGCGGGAATTGTCCGTGACCTTAACATTCATCGGGCAGACCTTTTCGCATTTTCCGCAGGATACGCACTTGCTTTTGTCGCAGTTTATTCGCAAAAGCGAGAAGTAGCTCATGGGTTTCAGAAAAACGGTTATCGGGCAGATATATTTGCAGAACGCGCGGTTGTCCCTGAAAACAAACGCGAGGATAATTCCCCCTGCGTAGTACAGAATATTGCCGATAAGGAAGCTCCAGAACATTATTCTCTCGAGATTGCCGACATTTGCAAGGAACAGAAACGCTACAAATCCCAGCGATACCGCAAAGGTTATGTAACGGATAAACCCGAGCTTTTTTCGCGGTTCTTTCGGTGTTTTATAGGGCAGAAAGTCGAGAACCATTGCCGTCCAGCAGGCAAATCCGCACCAGCCTCTGCCGAACAGGAGCGGGCCAAAGATCTTTGCCACCGCATAGTGGATGGTCGCCGCCTCGAACACGCCAAGGAACAGGTAGTACCAGAACCCCTCGATCTGCATGTTCTCGTTGGAGAGCAGGCCAAGGTAGACGAGCATGTACAGCCCCACCGCAAACTGCACCGCGCGGCGTGCGTAAGGCTTCTTTTTTGAAAACAGGTAGAGCCCGACGGAAAGGCATATTCCGATATAGCTGAAATTGAACAGATAGAAAATATTGCCGAGCGTCAGCCACAGCGTGATTGCGATCGTCTCAAATACGACAAAGAACAGCAGCGGAACCAACATCGTTTCACATGCTCCCTTCCCATCCGCAAAAACAAAAACGGTGCGGCAAACTCTCCTTTACCGCACCTTTGAGTATAACAGGTTTCAGCGCATTTGCATAGCGCGCATCAGCGATAATCCTC
>SFHN01000075.1 GCA_004555635.1 [Eubacterium] saphenum | reverse complement strand
CCTTCTCTGACAACAAATTCAAGTCCGTCATTTTCCTCGTTTTCGGTACGGTTATGTACCTCCTTCAAAATATATCTTGGTTTCATAACTCCTCCATCTGCCAATCGTAATCCAATTGTACCCAAAGCAATGATAAAATAATCGACGTCAAATTATAAAGATACTCTGCCGCAATTCCCGCTTCCACAGACATTTTATCAAGTTTATTATAGCACAGTTATATAAATGTTTCAACCACTTTCGCGTTTTTCACGTTATCCAAACCTTTTCTCACTTTGAGGTGGATTACAAAATCGAAAGTTGCCGAGAGCCTCGGCAGGCAATCCGGCTGAATGAGCCTTCTTGGCTCGGGCTGTCACACGCGGACCAGGCGCTCGATAAATGGGAAGTTATGGAGTGCCTCGGCTCGCAATTCCGCCTTTTGTCGGGTGGGACATTACGGCGGATTTTCCGTTTTTCTTGACAACGGGGAAAAAATATGTTAAATTAAGTGTTAGCGGCGGCATAAATGCTTTGCGCCGCACATCAAATATAACGAGGTATTTCCCGATGAGAATGAGAAAAAAGCACAACCTCGAGGAGCGCATTGCCGCCTGCTCGGATGTTATGCTCTATATGCAGAATCAGAACGAGCACGCAAACGACCCGCTCGACGACAGCCTTTTCTACGACAGCCAAAAGGTGTTCGGAAACAATAACCCGACGCACCTTGAAATCGGCTGCGGCAAGGGCGGCTTTGTGCTTGAAATCGCAAGGCAGAACCCCGACATCAACTACGTTGCCATCGAAAAAACGCCTAACGTTCTGATAACGGGAATGGAAAAGCTGAAGGAGCTGAAGCTTCCGAATGTGCGCTTTTGTCTTGGTCAGGCGGAGTATCTCGACCACCTGTTTCGCCCGCACTCCGTTGACAGGCTCTACCTTAACTTCTCCTGCCCTTTTCCGAAGGAAACCTACGCCCGCCACAGGCTGACCCACACGCGCTTTCTGAAGATATACAACATCGTGCTGAAAGAGGGCGCGGAAATCCACCAAAAGACCGACAACAGGCGACTTTTCGAGTTCTCGGTCGAGCACTTTTCGCAAAACGGCTTCGCCATGAAAAACGTGTCGGTGGACTTACATAACAGCGGCTTCGAGGGGAACATTATGACGGAATACGAGAAGCGCTTCACCGATATGGGTATGCCTATCTATCGGATAGAAGCGATTAACCCCGCCGAGCGCTGACCTCGGCGCACCGCATAAGGAGCGTTTATGAAGAAGATAACCGGCAGCTTCCCCGGCGCAGCGGGGCTGTGCGACATAAGGTTTTACGCCTACTCCCCCGAAAAGCCAAAGGCGGCTGTTATGCTCTCCCACGGAATGTGCGAGTACGTCGAGATGTACGAGGAGTTTGCGCGGTTTCTGTGCGAAAACGACATCGCGCTTTGCGGAAACGACCACATCGGTCACGGCGGCTCGGTGATAGGAGAGGCAATGCTCGGCTACTTCGGCTATGACAAGGGGTACATTCATATGGTGCGCGATTTGCACCGAATGAAGATGATTTGCGCGCGGCTTTTCCCCGATATCCCGCACTTTCTTTTCGCGCACAGTATGGGCAGCTTTCTCGGGCGGATTTACCTCGCGAAATACCCCGACGAATGGCGCGGCGCGATTTTTGCGGGCACGGCGGGAGGAGTGCTGGGGCAGGTTCCGCTTCGCAGCACCGTTGACGGGCTGGTGAAGAAATACGGCGGACACTACCGCCACAGGAATGTCACAAAAACGGCGCTCGGAGTGTTTAACCTTCGGTACAAAAACCGCCGAACACGATACGACTGGCTCTCGCGCGACGAGGAGGCGGTTGACCGCTTTAACACCGACCCGCGCTGCAACTTCATCTTTACGCTGGCGGGCTACCGCGATATGCTTAACGCGCTTATGTGCGCAAACAGCGAGAGCGTTTTCACCGCAACGCCGACAAATGTGCCGATACTGCTGTTAGGCGGCGGAATGGACCCCGTGGGCGAATATGGTCACGGTCCGCGCGCGGCGTGTATCGACTATCTGAAGCACGGCTGCGACGCGTCTGTTCGGATTTATCCCGAGGCGCGGCATATGCTGCTTGCGGAACTGAACAAGCAGGAAGTAATGGAGGACATTCTGGAGTTCTTAATAAAACGTATCTAGGAGGACAAAAATGGACGCGATAACAGCTATGATTAACCGAAGAAGCGTAAGAGCGTTTACGGGCGAAATGCCGCCCGCGGAAAAGCTGGAACGCATTATAACCGCGGGGACATTTGCCGCGACGGGAATGGGCAGGCAGTCGCCGATTATCCTTGCGATAACCGACAAGGAAACGCGTGATATGCTCTCAAGAGTAAACGCGCAGATTATGGGCACCGACAGCGACCCGTTTTACGGCGCGCCCGTTGTGCTGACGGTTCTGGCGGACAAAAGCCGCCCGACATACCTTTACGACGGCACGCTTGTTATGGGCAATCTGATGAACGCGGCATTCGCCGAGGGGCTTTCAAGCTGCTGGATTCACCGCGCAAAGGAAACCTTTGAGCGCCCCGAGGGAAAGGCGCTTCTGGAAAAGCTCGGCATAACGGGCGACTACGAGGGTATCGGAAACTGCGTAATCGGCTACGCCGCCGCAGAGCCTAAACCCGCCGCGCCGCGAAAGAGCAATTACGTTTACAAAATATAACGGAGGAGATACATATGATAAAGCACATAGTTATGTGGAAGTTCAAAGAGGGCGAGTACGACAATATGCTGCTGTTCAGGGAGCGGCTGCTTGCGCTGAAAGAGCAGATTCCCGAAATCCGCGCAATGGAGGTCGGGATTAACATCAACCCAAGTGAGCGCAGCTTTGACGCGGTGCTTGTAAGCGAGTTTGACAGTATGAAAGCGCTGCGCGCGTACAGCGTAAACCCGCTTCACGTTGCGGTTTCCGACTTCTGCAAGCAGATACGCACCGTTTCCGCAAGCTGCGACTATGAGTTCTGATACAACGCGGGTTCTGCACGAGCTTGCTCCCGTTTTCGACGAGAAAAGCCGCGTGCTTATTCTCGGGACAATGCCGTCGCCGAAGTCGCGCGAGGCGGGGTTTTACTATATGCACCCGCAAAACCGCTTTTGGAAAACGCTGTGCGCGGTGCTCGGCGAGCCGCTTCCCGACAGCATAAGCGGCAGGCGAAAGCTGTGCCTGAAACACGGAATTGCGCTGTGGGACGTGCTTGCTTCCTGCGACATCTGCGGTGCTTCGGACAGCTCAATAAAAAACGCCGTGCCGAATGCGCTTGACGAGGTTTTTCAAAGCGCCGAAATCCGCGCTGTTTTCACCACGGGGAAAAAGGCGCAGGCGCTCTACGAGCGGTTTTTCCCGAACGGCATACCCGCTGTCTGCCTGCCGTCAACAAGCCCCGCAAACCGCGCCGTGTCCGATGAAATGCTGCTCGAAAAGTATGCGGTCATCAAAAGCTTTCTATGAAAAACGCCCGACGCAGAACTCCCTGCATCGGGCGTTTACTATTTCCCCGCCATTTGTTCCTTTGGGGTAAGCGTTACGAAAAAGCGCTCGCTGTCCGCACTCACAACCGCACAGCTCCCGTCGTAAAGCTCTCCCGAAATTATCGAGCGCGACAGCATATCCTCTATCTTCTCGGTGATAAGCCGCCGCAGCGGGCGCGCGCCCATATCCTCGCAGTTTGCCTCGGAGCAAAGCCTGCGCACCGCCTCGTCCGAAAAGCGCAGCTCTATCCCCCTCGCCGCGGCGCGCTCGGACACCTTTTTCAGCATAAGCGCGCATATTCTTGACAGCGCGTTTTCGCTGAGCCGCTCAAACACGACAACGCTGTCGATACGGTTTATAAGCTCGGGGCGGAACTGCTTTTTAAGCGCCGCCATAACATCGCCGCTGCCGCGTTTTTCCGTGCCGAAGCCAAGAGCGCGCTTTGAAAGCTCCTCCGCGCCGATGTTTCCCGTCATAATAACCACTGTGTTTCTGAAGTCCGCCGTCCTGCCGTCCGAAGCGGTGAGCCTGCCGTCCTCGAGGATTTGCAGCAGCAGATTAAGCACCTCGGGGTGCGCCTTTTCCACCTCGTCAAAAAGCACGACGGAATAGGGCGCGCTGCGCACCTTCTTTACAAGCTGCCCCTCCTCACCGTAGCCGACATAGCCGGGCGGCGAGCCGATAAGACGGCTTATCGAGTGCTTTTCGGTATACTCCGACATATCGAAACGCAGCAGCCGCTTTTCGTCCCCGTAGACAATCTCGGCAACCGCCCGCGACAGCTCCGTTTTGCCGACTCCCGTCTGCCCGAGGAACAGAAAAGAGCCTGTCGGGCGGGCAGGGTCCTTCAGCCCCGTCCTGCCGCGCCGTATCGCCGCCGCGACAAGCTCCACCGCGCTGTCCTGACCGATAACGCGCTCGCGAAGCCGCTCGGACAGGTCGCGAAGCCCCCTGCACTCGTCCTCGGAAAGCCGCGCGGCGGGTATCCCCGTGACTGCGGAAACCGCCTGCGCAACGTCCTCCTCGTCAACAAGCGTGCGGCTGTCGCCGCGGGAGTTCTGCGCGAGCCGCGCGGCGGAAACGTAGTCCTTTTTCGCAATCAGCGAGCGAAGCCCCGCAGCACTCGGAGAGCGCGTTGTGCGGGCGCGCGCCGCCGCCTCGTCGATAAGGTCGATTGCCTTGTCGGGAAGCCTTCTGTCGCACAGATAGCGCTGCGAAAGCCTTACCGCCGCGGACAAAGCGCCGTCGGTTATCACAGCGCGGTGGTGCTCCTCCAAGCCCGCGCGTATGCCGCGCAGGATTTCAAGCGTCTGCCGCTCGTCGGGCTGCTCCACGAAAACGGGCTGAAAGCGCCGCTCCAAAGCGCTGTCCTTTTCGATAAACCTGCGGTACTCGTCGGTGGTTGTCGCGCCGATTAAGCAGATTTCCCCGCGCGCCAGCGGCGGCTTCAGAATGCTTGCCGCATCGATTGCGCCCTCCGCCGCGCCCGTGCCGACAATCATATGAATCTCATCGATGAACAGGATAATCTCGCGGTGGGACATCGCCTCGTCAATCACGGATTTCAGCCTGTCCTCAAAGTCGCCGCGGTACTTTGCGCCCGCAAGCATTGCCGACAGCTCAAGCGCGAAAATCCGCTTGTCAAGCAGCTCTGCGGGGACATTCCCCGAAACAATCCGCTGCGCAAGCCCCTCCGCAACGGCAGTTTTTCCGACGCCCGCTTCGCCGATAAGGCAGGGGTTGTTCTTGGTTTTCCGCAGCAAAATCTGCACCATACGCTCCGTTTCGGCGCTTCTTCCGATAACGGGCGACAGCTTTCCGCTCCGTGCGGCGGCGGTAATGTCCCTGCCGTATTTCGACAGCGCGGGCAGCTCGTTTTTTCTTCCCGAAGCAGGCTTTGGCGCTTCCGCAAAGCGTGCGCCGTCATAGGGCTTCGGCTCGCCCGCTTCTCCGACCGCCCGCGAGGAAATATCCGCGCATAGCCGCTCGGGCATTCCCGCGCCGTATTCCGCGATTATCGAATACGCGGTGCAGCTTTTCTCGTAGAGAATTGCCATAAGGAAATGCTCCGTGCCGGTTGCCGCTTCGCCGCGCCCCGCCGCAATCTGCCTGGAAGAAGTAAGCAGCCGTTTCAGCCGTGGCGAGAAGCTGCTTTCCGACAGCTTAACCTGCTTGCCAAGCCCCCGCCGCGCCTTCAGGCGTATCAGCAAATCGCGCTGTGAAATCCTCTGCCGAGAGAGAATAACGCTTGCCGCGCCGCTGCCCTCGCGCGAAATCGCGCACAGCAAATGTTCGCTGCCGACAAACGCGTGTCCCATACACTCCGCAACGCTTATCGCTCCGTCAAGCGCCGCGCTTCCCTCTGCCGAAAAACCGGGAGTTCCCCCGAAAGAAAACATCAAAACCACCTCGCCGCAAAAATTTGTTGTAGCTAGTATGGGCAGGCAATTGTTGGATTATTCAGCGAGGTTTGAGGGAAAGGGCGTAGGTATCCTCACAAATCGCAAGCAAAATCAAAACGGCGGGAGCTTTTGCCCCCCGCCGCAATACGTTTCATTTACTTCTTCAGCAGACCCTTCAGGCGCTCCATAGCCTCCGCGGTCGCTTCGTTCGTGTTGAATGCGGTCAGTCTGAACCAGCCGTCGCCGTTCTTGCCGAAGCCCGCGCCGGGCGTGCCGACAACCTGAATTTCATTAAGCAGGTAGTCGAAAAACTCCCAGCTTCCCATTCCGTTGGGACACTTCAGCCAGATGTAGGGAGAGTTTATTCCGCCCGTGTACTTTATCCCAAGCTCGTCGCAGGTGCTTGCGATAATACGCGCGTTCTTCTGATAGTACGCGATAGCTTCTCTCGTCTGCGCCTGTCCCTCGGGAGTGAAAACAGCCTCCGCAGCGCGCTGAACGGGATAGGAAACGCCGTTGAACTTAGAGCCCTGTCTTCTGCCCCAGATATCCGCAAGCTTAACATCGT
>SFHN01000074.1 GCA_004555635.1 [Eubacterium] saphenum | reverse complement strand
CGTTTACATAAGCTATCAGAATAACCTCAAGCGTGTGTATATTCTGCACCGCAACAGGAATAACGTGGTTTTCGGGCGCGATTTTATTCAGCTTGTCAAAATCAAGCATAAGCTCGTCGGTTTCTTCAATAAGTCCCATACTCTCCCCTTATCTCCCGCCGAAGGTTCTTACGGGAATGCCGCGCTCGGACAGGTGCTGCTTTACCTCGCCGACGGTAAGCTCGTTAAAGTGAAACAGCGAAGCCGCAAGCGCCGCCGACGAATTTGTGCGCTCGAAAACCTCGGAGAAGTGGTTAAGCGCGCCGCAGCCGCCGCTCGCGATAACGGGAATGCTCACCCTGTCGCAAACGAAGTTTAGCATATCAATGTCGAAGCCGCCGCGCACGCCGTCGGTGTCTATCGAGTTAAGGCAGATTTCGCCCGCGCCGCGCTCCTCAATCTCCTTTACCCAATCGCCGAGGTCGAGGTTCATATCAACGCGCCCGCCGTTTATGTACACGGAATAGTCGCCCTTGCCGTTGCGCTTTGCGTCAATTCCTACGACAACGCACTGGCTGCCGAAAATCTCTGCCGCGTCGCTGATAAGCTTCGGATTTTTCACCGCCTGAGAGTTCACGGAAACCTTGTCCGCACCTGCGCGAAGCGTATCGCGGAAGTCCTCTACCGAGGAAATTCCGCCGCCGACGCAAAGCGGCACGAACACCTGCTTCGCGGTGTTTCTTACGACGTCAAGCATAACGCCGCGCCCCTCATAGGAAGCGGTGATGTCGTAAAAAACAATCTCGTCTGCACCCTGTTTGTTATACTCAATCGCAAGGGCAACGGGGTCGCCGACATCGCGGACGCCCTCGAAATTTACGCCCTTGACTACCTTTCCGTTTCTTACGTCAAGGCAAGGGATAATTCTTTTTGCAAGCATAGCTGTTCTCCTTTATTTTGCAAGGCTTATTGCCTCTTTCAAATCAAGACTGCCCGAATACAGGCTCTTTCCGCATATTGTACCGTACAGCCCGAGCTTTTTGCATATCCTTATGTCCTCGATAGTGTGAACGCCGCCGCTCGCGATAATTTCTGCGGAGCAGCTTGTGTTAATCTGCTCGAGCTGCTCGGCGTTTACGCCCGACAGCGTGCCGTCCTTCGATATGTCGGTGAAGATAATGTATTTAACGCCTATGCGGCTCATTTCTTTCGCTAAAACCGTGAAAAGCACATCGGAGGTTTCAAGCCAGCCTTCTGTCGCGACATAGCCGTTTTTCGCGTCAATTCCGACCGCAATACGCTCGCCGAACTCCTTTACCGCGTCCTTTACCAGCTGCGGATTTTTCACAGCCGCCGAGCCGATGATTACGCGGGAAATGCCCGCAGACAGGTACATCTCAACCGTGTCGAGCGAGCGTATCCCGCCGCCGACCTCAACGCGAAGCCCCGTGTTCCTCGCGACATCAACGAAGATGTCCTTATTCTGCTGCGTTGCGTCCTTTGCGCCGTCGAGGTCTACCATATGTATCCACTCCGCGCCCGCCGCTTCAAAGGACCGCGCGGTGTCCATATAGCTCTCGGCTACCTTTTGCACCGTGCCGTAATCGCCCTTAAAAAGCCGCACGCAGTTTCCGTCCTTTATGTCAATCGCGGGTAGAATTATCATTTGCTTGCTCCTTATAAAAAGATTTCAAAAAGCTCCGAAAGCTCGCTAACGGTGTAATCGGGCGTTTCGTCCGCATTTTTTGGCGAGCAGAAAACGCTCATTCCTTGCTTTATCCACACGGTTTTCATTCCGAGCGATTTTGCGGGGGAAATGTCGTTGTCAAGCCTGTCGCCGACCATTGCGGCGTTTTCGGGGCGGCAGCCCGCTCGTTCAAGCGCCCTTCGGAAAATTTCAGCGTCGGGCTTTGCGACGCCCTCCTCCGCCGATGCGGCGATTACATCAAAACAGGACAGTATCCCCCATTTTTCAAGCCGCCGCGCTGTTCCCTCACTTTGGTTTGCGATAACGCCGAGCTTATATCCGCGCCGCAAAAGCTCCTTCAGCACATCTGCCGTGCACAGGTAAAGCCGCTCGTCCTCGGTGTGCCACGTGGTCTTTTTCAGCCCGAAGAAGTTCATTGCTTCTATGTCGCCCTTCAGGTTCTGCTTTTGGAAGAAAATGCGCTTTTCGCAAAACTGTTCAAACGTGATTTCGGTTCCCGCAATTGCGTCGCGTATTCTGTGGTTGTATGCCTCGGTTTCGTCAACCAGCGTTGAACCTACATCGAAAAAAATCCACCTAATCACGTTCATAATCCGTTTTTCCGCACATTTCAAAAAGCTTAAAGCGCCGCAAAACACCGCAGGATATCAAGCCCGACTTCGCCGCTCTTTTCGGGGTGGAACTGCGCGCCGTAAACATTGCCCTCAAAGACAAGCGCAGGCACCTTCATTCCGTAGTCGCAGTAGGCGGCGACGTTTTTGCTGTCGCACTCCGCCGCAAACGAATGCACGAAGTAAACATACTCCCCGTCGGCGCATCTGTCAAGCAAGCGGCACGGCTCGTTCTTTTCGAGCGCGTTCCAGCCGATATGCGGCACAGGAAGATTGCCCTCGGGGTGCATAAGCTTCACGCTGCCCTTTATCAGTCCAAGCCCGTCGGTTTCGCCGAACTCATAGCCCTTTTCAAACAGCATTTGCATTCCGAGGCAGATTCCGAGCAGCGGCTTTTTCTGAACCTGCTCTTTTATCACCTCGACAAGCCCCGACTCGTTAAGCATTCGCATAGCGTCGGGAAACGCGCCGACCCCTGGAAGAATGAGCCTGTCGGCGGCTATAAGGTCATCGGGGTTTTTCGTGATGATGTTTTCGACGCCGAGAAAATCCAGCGCATTTTTCACGCTAAAAAGATTTCCCGCGCCATAGTCGATTATCGCTGTCATAGTGTTGTCCCTTTCAGAAGGAAGATTTTATCTGCATTTAGCTTAACGTGCTCCATTATGTGCCCGATATTTCCCTCGCCCGCGTACCTTTTCATATCGAAAAAGTCCTCGCAAAGTCCGCTCCAGAACAGCGGGTTTTCCTCTGCCGTTAGCTTTGCTTCGCGGACAAGCTGACCCGCATACACCTCGACATAACAAGGGTCGAGCGGGTAGGTGAAATCCATCAGATGAACAAGCGAAATGTCGTCGCGCGTTATTCCCGTTTCTTCAAAAAGCTCGCGGTATGCCGCCGCTTCGCCGTTTTCGTTCGGCTCGATTTTGCCGCCGACAAAGTTAAAAAGCCCCTTGTACGGTTCCTTTATTCTGCGGCACATCAGAACCTTTTCTCCGTCGGGCGAAAACACGGCGATGAGGTTATAGCCCTGCATCAAAGCACGCCCTTCGTTGAAACTGCGCTGCCGCTTTCGTTAAGCTTTACCGCCTGTTTTAGCGCATAGGCGAGAGCCTTGAAAAGCGCCTCAAGCTTGTGGTGGTCGTTTGTTCCGTACTCTACGCGCAGGTGCAGCGTAATGCCCGCATTAAACGCGAACGCGCGCATAAACTCCTCTGCGAGGCAGGTGTCAAACTCCCCTACCCGCTCGTTCGTAAACTTTGCATCAAATACAAGAAACGGGCGCGCGCTTATGTCAAGGCAGCAAAACGCAAGCGACTCGTCCATCGGAATATACGCGCTGCCGTAGCGCATTATCCCCGACTTGTCGCCAAGCGCCTTTGCAAGCGCCTGTCCCAAAACAATTCCGATATCCTCGACGGTGTGGTGTCCGTCAACGTGCAAATCGCCCCTGCACTTAACCGAAAGCCCTATTCCGCCGTGCAGCGAAAGCGCGGTCAGCATATGGTCGAGAAAGCCTATTCCCGTTTCAATTTCGGCTGCGCCGCCGTCAAGGTCGAGCGTAACGGCGATGTCGGTTTCTTTTGTCGTTCTGCTAAGCTGTGCTTTTCTCATAATCTGTTCTCCCTGATTTTTTGTAAATCCGTTCAGCCTTCCTTGCGCACTCTGATGGAATTTGCGTGAGCGGTGAGCTTTTCGCGCTCTGCGATGAGAATGATATCGTCAGCCGCGTCAAGCAGCGCCTGCTTTGTGTAGTAGATATAGCTGCTGCGCTTTAAGAAGCTCTCTACGCCGAGCGGAGAGAAGAAGCGTGCCGTTCCGCTTGTGGGGAGAACGTGGTTAGGTCCTGCGTAGTAGTCGCCGAGAGGCTCAGGAGAATACTGCCCGAGGAACACAGAGCCGACGTTATCAAGCCTGCCGACATACTCCATAGGATTTTCGCAGCAGACCTCGAGATGCTCGGGTGCGAGCTTGTTTGCAAGCTCAACCGCGTAATCCATATCGTCGCAGACAATGATTGCGCCGTAGTTGTCAACAGACGCGTCGATAATTTCCTTTCGCGAAAGAAGCGCGGACTGACGCGCGATTTCGCTCTGAGTTTTCTCCGCGATTTCCATTGAATTTGTGATAAGAATAGCGCTCGCAAGCTTGTCGTGCTCTGCCTGCGACATAAGGTCGGCGGCAAGGTACACGGGGTTTGCGCTTTCGTCGGCAAGCACTAAAATCTCGGACGGACCCGCAAACATATCAATGTCAACGGTGCCGTAAAGCAGCTTCTTTGCTGTCGCAACAAAAATGTTGCCGGGACCGACTATCTTGGAAACCTTCGGGATTTCGTCGGTACCGTATGCAAGCGCCGCAACCGCCTGCGCGCCGCCGCACAGGAATATCTTGTCAACCCCGCAAAGCGCCGCCGCAACGAGGATATCCTTGTTTGCGGTGCCGTCCTTCAGCGGAGGAGTTACCATAACGATTTCTTTAACGCCCGCTATTTTCGCGGGGATTGCGTTCATAAGCACGGAGGAAGGGTACGCTGCTGTGCCGCCGGGAACGTAAAGTCCGACCTTGTCAAGTCCGCGCACGCGCTGACCCATAATTACGCCGTTCTCCTCTGTGACGCAAAAGCCCTCGCGCTTCTGCCTTGTGTGGAACGCGGTGATGTTCTCAACTGCGTTAAGAAGCGCGTTTACGAACTCGGGGTTCTGCTCGTTTGCCTCGGTGAGCGCGTCGGAAATAACCTCGTCGGGGACGCGGTAAAGCTCCGCATTCGGGCAGTCGAACTTCGCGGTGTATTCCTTTACCGCCTCGTCGCCGCGCGCTTTTACGTCGGCAAGAATGCCCTTTACAATCTTCTCAATCTCGGCGTTTACCTCGCCCGAGCGCTTTTCAACCTCGGCGAGAAACTGCTTTTCCGCGCCGTCTGCTTTAATTATCCTTATCATTTCAAACTCTCCTCAATCAGCTTTACTATCTCGGCAATACGCTCCTGCTTCAGCTTCATACTAACCGTGTTCACAATAAGTCTTGCGGAAATCGGGGCAACGTCCTCGTAGACCTCAAGCCCGTTTTCCTTCAGCGTTGTGCCTGTTTCAACGATATCGACAATTCCGTCCGCAAGCCCCACAAGCGGAGCAAGCTCAACGGAGCCTTCTATCTTTACAATGTCAACGTCCATTCCCTTTGCTTCAAAAAAGCGGCGGGTTACCTCTGGGTATTTTGTCGCGACGGTCTTTACGCCGTAGCCGTCGTAGAAATTCACGCCCTTCTTTACCGCGAGCGCAAACTTGCACTTGCCGAAGCCGAGGTCAGCGACCTCGAAAAACTTGCCGCCGTGCTCCATAATCGTGTCCTTGCCGACTACGCCGATATCGCACACGCCGTGCTCGACATAGGTGATTACGTCCGCCGCCTTTGCAAGAACCACCTCGATACCCTCGTTCGGTATCGAAAGAATAAGCCGTCTGCCCTTTTCGCGAAGCTCGGTCACATCGTAGCCGATTTTCTCGAGCACGTCTACCGCGAACTTCTCAATTCTGCCCTTGGTGAGAGCAATTCTTACTTTTCTGTTTTCCACGCTCACACCTCCACGCTTTTTACCGAACCGTCTGCTGACACAATGTCAATCACGGGTATTCTCTTTGCCGCGGCGTACTGCTTTGCGCTGTCTAAAGAGGCGTCAAGCGAGTTAAACGCGGTTTTTCCGCTCTTGATAAGCTCGGCGCAATGCTTAAGCGCCAAAAGCTCCGCGCCGCTCTCGGCATATACCATAACGTCGGGCGGAACACACAGCGCTTTGTCCGAGTCCTTCAGAAACGCCTTTGCGGCAGCCTCAACGTTAAGCGCAAAGCCTACTGCGGGAACGCTTCTGCCGAAGTCGCCCGTGAGCGCGTCGTAGCGTCCGCCCGAGAGTACGGGAAGCCCGTAGCCCTCCATATACCCGCGGAAGATAATGCCCGTGTAGTAGTTTCTCTTGTGAACAAGACCCAAGTCAACGCGTATCATATCAAGCCCCGAAGCGGTAAGTCCGTCATACAGCCCGCGCAGGGCGGCAAGCTTCTGCTTTAGCTCGTCGGTTATCATATACTTCTCGGCTTTGTCAAACACCTCCGCGCCGCCGAACAGCTTCTTTTCCCGGAACATGCACACGGCTTCCTCCACACGGCCGGCACAGACGGCCTGCATGAAACGCAGTTCCGGCGAAGCGGCGTC
>SFHN01000073.1 GCA_004555635.1 [Eubacterium] saphenum | reverse complement strand
GCAGGTCCTGCTCCACGCGCTGCAGCGTGCCGGGAGTCGGCTCGCTCGGCGCCACGCCGGAGGCCGCGCCGCTGTCCCTCACCTTGATGGGGACTGTCATGGCCATGGCGTTGAGCACTGGCACGACCCCGTTGGTGACGAGCTGGCCTTCTGTGTCGATGCTCACGTCTGCGCTCGGGTCGAAGCCCTGGATGCCGATGTAGAGGTCGCCAGCCTCCTCTATCTGCTCCCAGGGCACCTCAAGCTCGGCTGCGTAGTCGAGCGTTGTTGAGTCCTGTGCACAGCCCGAGAAGGTCACGTAGGTGTTGAGGCCGCCCCACTCCGCATCGAGGGTGACGGCGAGGAAGTCAACTCCGACGTTTCCTGCCGTGATCTGCGTGTGGTCGGACACCGCGATGAAGCGGTCCTCGACCGACACGGGGATGATGTTCTTCGTGATTGCCAAAGGTGATTACACCTCCTTGGTTATCTGGTTGCGCAGGGCAGTCCACTTCTTGCCCTTCGCGGTGTTGGCTGCGCCAGCGTATGCTGCCGGGCACAGCTTGCGGCTCGCGTCGTAGTGGCGCACCACGTGGCCCTTGGTGATGCCGTAGCGGCCCATGAGCCACGTGACGAGCTTGCGCAGGCTCTCGATATACTCCTGTGCGGTCATTAAAGCCATTTTATTTTTTCCTTTCTGCAATAACTAACTTCGCTATATACAAACAGAATAAAAGTCAAATGGCTAAGTATTCAATTAGTGTACAGCGAGATGCGAAAACCGCACCGCAAGCGTTTCGCTTTTCGTCCCGCCGACAACTCTCCGTTCGGCAGGCACTTAACGCGCGGTTTTCTACTCTGTTGGTGTAATTTTTTGTGTTTATCAGAAGCTGATTTCGTTTGCAATCTTGTAAAGGCGCTCGTTGAAGGGTTTCTTCATAGAGAGAGCCTCCTGAATGTCAACGTCGTAAACCTTGCCTTCCTTCATTCCGACAACGCGGTTTCCGATGCCCTGCTCGAGAAGCTCAACTGCGTAGTAGCCCATCTCGCTTGCAACAACTCTGTCGCGAACCGTGGGGCTGCCGCCTCTCTGAACGTGGCCGAGAATGGTAGCGCGCGACTCGATGCCTGTCGCCTCCTGAATCTTCTTCGCAAGCTCCTCGGTGCCGCCAACGCCCTCTGCAACCACGATGATGAACTGCTCCTTGCCGCGCTCGCGGGCGGTCTTTATCTTCGTAACGATGTCATCAAAGTCGTACTTCAGCTCGGGGACGAGGATAGCGGTCGCGCCGCACGCGATACCGGTGTTAAGCGCGATGTGACCTGCGTTTCTTCCCATAACCTCAACAACCGCGCAGCGCTCGTGGGAGTGCGACGTATCGCGCAGCTTGTCAACAAGCTCCATTACCGTGTTCATCGCGGTGTCGTAGCCTATGGTGTACTCCGAGCACTGGATATCGTTATCGATTGTTCCGGGAAGACCTACGCAGGGAACGCCCGCCTTAGACAGGTCTGCCGCGCCTCTGAAAGAGCCATCGCCGCCGATTACGACGATACCCTGAATGTTGTTCTCAACGCAGACGTCCTTCGCCTTCAGAACATACTCCCACTCCTTGAATTCAAGGCAGCGAGCGGTGAGGATTTCGGTGCCGCCGCGCTGGATAATGTCGGAAACATCTCCCGCCTTAAGCTCTATCATATCGTTGTGGAGCAGACCGTTGTAGCCGCGGCGAATGCCGATAACTCTGAAGCCCTTTCTGAGAGCCGCTCTTGTTACCGCGCGGACAGCCGCGTTCATTCCGGGGGCGTCGCCTCCGCTTGTGAGAACACCGATTGTCTTGTTCATAAAAACATCTCCATTTCTTCATATTCTAAGACCTGTCGAATGCGATTCGGTCTTCATTTTTACCCAAGTTATATTGTACTAAAAATTCACCCGCTAGTCAAGCCCTTTTTCCTCTCTAGCGGCGCAAGGGCGCGCGAATGATGGATTTTTCACAAATTTGTGTGCGTAATTTTCCTAAAAATGTGCAGTCTACTTAACGGCAACGTTTGTTTCGCCGCAGATTTTCGCGAGCCTGCTCAAAAGCGCGGGGCAGAGCCTTACCCCGTGTAGACCGCAAAGCCGCCTTACCTGCCGCAAATCGGAGTAGCAAACTCTCGCGGGATTAACCCCGGGGAAAGCCGAAAGCGCCTCCACCACCGCCGAAAAACGCGCCGCGTCGTCCGAGCGGATATTGACGTAAAGCGTTTTAAGCCCGCTTTCCGCAAGCGACTCCGCCTTTGTTATCCCGTCGCAGACAATGCTTACGCGCTCGTCCTTTACGGATATTTTTCCGCGCACGCAGAAAACCGCGCCCTCGGGCAGCCGTCCGACCGCTCTGTATAGGTCGGGGAAAATCACCGCGTCAATACGGGCGGTTTCGTCCTCGAAAACGGCAAATGCCATCATCTCTCCGTTTTTGCTCGCGTGCATCCTCAGCGACGAGCAAAGCCCCATTATGCACACGCTCGCGCCGTTTCGCACAGAAAGCGCGTCTGCGATATACATCGCGTCCTCGGGCACGCGGGAGATAAACTCGGCGGCGGGGTGTCCCGTGATATACAGCCCGACAGTTTCCTTTTCCATCTGCAAAAGCTGCATGCGCGTAAAGTCGTAGGTCTGCGGGAAAACAAAGCTTCCCGCCTCCTCGCCGTCGCCGAAAAGGTCAAGCTGCCCGCTAGCTTCCCGCGCATATTCCCTTGCCGCGTGTTCAAGCAGCTGGTCGCAGCCCTGCATAAGCTGTCGCCTGTTAAGCCCGAAGCGGTCGAGCGCGCCCGAGCGTATCAGCGCGTCCATTGTTCGGCGGTTGTTGTCAAACCCTGCTGCGCGAAGCGCGAAATCTTCCGCCGAGGAAAACTCCCCGTTCCTCTCGCGTTCCTTAATAAGCTCCCCGATAAACGCCCCGCCGAGGTTGCGGATTGCCTGAAGTCCGAAGCGCACCGCGCCGTCCTCTACGGTAAATCCCGCGCCGCTTTTGTTTATATCGGGAGGAAGCAGCCTTACGCCGTTGTCGGCTAAATCTGCGGCGTATTCCGCAAGCTTTTCGGGACTGTCAAGCACCGAGGTCATCAGCACGGACATATACTCCGCGTAGCAGTGGCACCTCAGATACGCCGTGCAGTACGCAACCTTGGCGTATGCCGCCGCGTGCGACTTGTTAAACGCATAGCTTGCGAACGTACTCATCTCGTCGAAAATCTCGTTTGCGGTCTGTTCGGACACGCCGTTTTTCCGTGCGCCCTCGACAAACGCGCCGCGTTCCTTTTCCATAACGTCGTGCTTTTTCTTCGCCATAGCGCGGCGCACGTTGTCCGCCCTGCCGTAGGAATATCCCCCGACAACGCGGCAAATCTGCATAACCTGCTCCTGATACACGATAACGCCGTAGGTCACCGAAAGGATATCCCGCAGCAGCGGGTGCTTGTAGCGTATTTTCTCGGGAGGCTTGTGGCGGTTTTCGATATACTTCGGGATAGAAGCCATAGGTCCGGGGCGGTAAAGCGCGAGTGCCGCCGTGAGGTCCTCGAGCGAGGTCGGGTCAAGGCGCACAAGCACCGAGGTTATCCCCGCCGACTCAAACTGGAACACGCCCTTCGTTCCGCCCTCCGACAGCATTTTGTACACCGCAGGGTCGTCGTCGCCGATATTTTTAAGCGAGAACTCGGGGCGGCTCTTTTTGATAAGCTCCTCCGTTTTTTTGATAACGGTGAGGTTGCGAAGCCCCAAAAAATCCATCTTCAGCAGCCCGAGCCGTTCGAGAACCGGCGCGGTATACTGAGTCACCGCCTCTCCGTCGCCGCTCTGAAGCGGGACGTACTCCGTAATCGGCTCGCGGGTTATGACAATGCCCGCCGCGTGGATTGTCGCGTGGCGCGGCATACCCTCGATTGCGCGCGCGACCTTGACGAGCCTTGCGACCTTGGGGTCTTTCGCGCAAAGCCCTGCGAGCTGACCGTGCTCGCTCTCCTCGGAAAGCGTCGCGTTAAGCGACGGAATAAGCCGCGCCGCCGCGTCGGGCACGTTCGGGTTAAGCCCCATTACCCTTGCCGCGTCGCGCAGCGCCGCGCGCGCTTTCAGCGTATCGAACGCGATTATCTGCGCGACCCTGTCCTTTCCGTAGCGGCGGCGGACATACTCGATAACTTCTCCTCTGCGCTCGTTGCAGAAGTCGATGTCGAAGTCGGGCATAGAAACGCGCTCGGGGTTAAGAAACCGCTCGAAAAGCAGGTTATAGCGCAGCGGGTCAATGTCGGTTATTCCCATACAGTAGGCGCAAAGCGACCCCGCGCCGCTTCCTCTGCCGGGACCTACGGGGATATCCTGCTTTTTTGCATAGCGTATAAAATCCCACACGATAAGGAAGTAGTCCGCAAAGCCCATTTTCGTGATAATGGCAAGCTCCTCGTCAAGCCGCGCGCAAACCTCGGCGGACGCCTGCCCGTAACGCTTCTCTGCGCCCTTATAGCACAGGCGGCGCAGATACTCCGCGTTGTCGCTTACTCCCTCAGCGGTAAACAGCGGCAGCTTTGTCACGCCAAACTCGAATGTAGCGCTGCACCGCTCTGCGATTTCGGCAGCAGTATCAAGCTCGCGCTCGGAAAACAGCGCGCGCATTTCAGCTTCGCTTTTGAGGTAAAATTCCTCTGTCGGCAGCGCAAACGGGTTGTGGTCGGAAATCCGCTTCCCCTGTCCTATGCAGGAGAGAACGCGCTGCGCGTAGCTTCCGTCCTTTGTGACGTAGTGAACGTCGTTTGTCGGGCAGAGCGGAATTTCCGTCTGTTCCGACAGCATACGCAGCCTTTGAACAAGGCTTATGTCCTCGTCCGTGCCGTGGTTCATTAGTTCAAGGTAAAACCGCCCGCTGAAAACGCTCTTGTACCACATTGCCGCACGGTAAGCCTCTTTCGGCTGCTTTTGCAGAAGCAGTCGGGGGATTTCGCCTTTTTTGCAGCCCGACAGCGCAATCAGCCCCTCGCTGTACCGCGAGAGCGTTTCCCTGCTGCAAACTGCCGCGCTGCCCGTGCCGTTTTCGGAGGCTTCGGTGATAAGGCGGCAGAGGTTCTTGTAGCCCACGTTGTTCATACACAACAGCGTAAGGTGATACGGCTCGGAAAGCCGTCCGTCGTCGGATATCCCGATTTCGCAGCCGATAACCGGCTTTATCCCCTGCGACAAGCATTCGGTGTAGAACTCCACCGCGCCGTAAAGCGCGCCGTGGTCGGTTATCGCAAGCGCTCCCTGACCGAGCGCCTTTGCCGCCGCGACAAGCTCCGAAAGCCTGCAAGCGCCGTCAAGCAGGCTGTATTCCGTATGAACGTGAAGATGAACAAACCCGCTCAACCGCTTCACCGCCTTTCTGATTGCATATTATCCGTCAATATTTCGGGGTGATACCCTCCGCCTGTGCGCGTATCGCGAAAAACTCCCTGAACGTTTCGGGCTGTTCTTCAATAGTTTCCGCCAGGAGCAAAAGCCTGCGCTTGCCCAAACGCCTGTCAAGCACCGCGAAAAACCTAACCAGCAGGTTGTCGCTCGAAAGGCTGCCCTCGATACTCTGCCCGTCAAATTCGCGGAAGGCTTCATAAAAGCAGCGTTGGTCGAAAACGCCAAGCCGCAGCGCAGTGTCGTCTATAAACGGAAACTCCCTCGTCATTCTGCGCTCGTATTTTTCGTCGCGCGGAAACTGCTTCGCCTTTGCCCAGTTGTTCCAGTAGCACCCGCTGATAAGCTCTTTTCCGTCAAGCCGTATCGCGGCTCTGCCCTCGTGGTCGGGGCTTTTGCTGTAAGTTGTCGCATAATACTGTATTCTTCCGCGAAGCGACGGCGCAAGATACTCCTGCTCCAGCCTGCGGCGCATACCGCTCCAAGCTGCCATTTTTCCTCCGTTATACCGTTATCTCAATTATGTTTCCCTCAAATCCGCAAATTACGCTTTCGTAATATCCGCCGCCCGTCACCCTCGGCTCGCCAAGCACGGCAAATCCGTCGCTTCGCAGCCTTTCGGTAAGCGCGTTCATATTTTCCCTGCTTACCGCGCCGAGCGCTATGTGCGCATAGCCCGCGCGAATATCCTTCCCGCCGAAATCGGCAATGCCGCGCCGCTTCATAAGCTCAATCCGCCCGCCGCCGTCAAATTCGAGAAAGTACGAGCAGAAGCCCTTTGCCTCGTTTGTGTACATTTCGCCCGCCCGCGCATTGAAATACCGCACAAAAAAACCTTCGCGCCCTCTATATCCTCGACGTAAACCGCCGCATGGTCAATCCTCGCCGAATTCCCCCTATACAGAAAAAACAGGCTCAGCGACAAACGCCGAGCCTGCTCTCGTAAACATGATTAGTTATACTCGAAAAGATTACGCTTCCTTAGCGATAACAACCTTATCATTGTAATAACCGCAATTTCCGCAAACTCTGTGAGCGAGCTTAAGCTCACCGCACTGCTTGCAGCGAGAAAATCCAGGTGCAGATAACTTCCATACCTGCGAACGTCTCTTATCGCGTCTTGTACGAGATACCTTTCTCTTCGGAACTGCCATTATTGCACCCCCCTTAAATGTAGATGTATAGCTTCAAAAAGCCGACCGATTCGACCCTTTTTATAGGCACAGATGTTATTATAC
>SFHN01000072.1 GCA_004555635.1 [Eubacterium] saphenum | reverse complement strand
GTTTCAGCATTATTTTACCTTCTTTCTGTATTTCCATGTATTACCACCGACGAGACTGCCATTATATCCAAGTTTTCCGGATACAATGTTGACTGTTGCATTTGGGAACATCGTATTGAATTGCTCAACTACACCTTGCGGTTCACCGTGCGGTACTGATATTTCAGAAGATTCCATTCCTTAGGTTTATTATACTTAATGTCAAGGAATTTGTCAATGGAATCCGGCGCAAGTGTCCCGAGAACGGCACGATAACGCTCAAGCTGTGCGCTCTCGTCTTTTTCGGCGGACACGCGAAGGACCTTTAACATACCCTCTTGCGTGCTGAACTCACGAAGTCTGTCTGATATTTCCGGCGACTCAGGTACCTTAACCCGCAAATCCCGTGCAACCTCGCGCTCATAGCGTCTGCGAAGAACGTCGCCGTGCTCCTCCACAAGCTTCGCGTTCGCCTGCTGCCACTGCTCCAGCCGAGCGGCGTATTTCTGCCGTTCCTGCGGGTCGAGCGTGTATTCGGAAAGCCGCTTGTACTTGCGTATCTGCCGTTCGTTGTAGCGCTGCTGCTGTTCGAGCTTGTAGTTCTCATCGGCGCGGCGCTTTTCCTCGTCTGTGAGCGGCTTCGGCGGGCTGCTTATGCCCTCGAAATAAGTCGTGTGGATATCTTTGCAATTCGGATGGTAAAGTCCGCCCGCTATTGCGGAGGACAGCAGCGGGTACTTGTTATCGGGCGGCTTGATACACTTCTTCTCTGGATTTTCGGCATATTGTGTTCTTTTGGGAACAGTTTGTCCTTGACAGAAAATCGGAACGGGGGTATAATTATAGTACAAGTCTATTTCGGGGGGATTATTATGCTGAAAATACTTCACACGGGCGACTGGCATATCGGCAGGAACTACGACAAATACGACCCTGCGCTTGCCGAGCGGCTGAGAGCGGCGCGGCTTGAAGCGGTGGATAACATCAATGCGCTTGCAGAAAAGGAAGGCTGCGACGTTATCGTTGTGGCGGGAGATTTGTTCGACAACATACGCCCCGCCGCAAAGCTCATAAAGCAGGTCTGCGAAAAGCTGAAAAGCGCGCCCTGCCCCGTGCTGATTATTCCCGGAAACCACGACTACTGCACGGGCGGCGACGAGCTTTGGCAGCGCTTTTCGGCGGAATGTCCCGACAATGTTCGCCTGCTGACAAAATGCGAGCCGTATGTCACCGAAAAAGCGGTATATTACCCCTGCGTATGCCCCGCTAGGCACTCCGAGGAAAATATGCTCGGCTGGATATCGGGCGGGGAAAACCGCCGCGACAGCACAAAGCTTCACATCGGCATTGCCCACGGTGCAATCGAGGGGCTTTCCTGCGACAGCGAGCGCCGCTACTACTATATGCCGTGGGCGGAGCTCAGAAGCTGCGGGCTTGATTTGTGGCTTATCGGACACACGCACATTCCGTACCCCGCGGGCGACTGCATTTCCGACGAAAACATCTTTAACGCGGGCACACATCAGCAGACCGATGTTTCAAACAACACCGACGGCACGGTGTTTGTCATAGAGATATCCGACGACAAGCGAATAAAAGCCGTAAAGCACAGGACAGGCGTTGTTTCTTTCAGGCAGGCGGACATCAGGCTTTCGCACGGAGAGCCGCTTCGCGAGGCGCTTTCGCAGGCGCTTGCCGATATTCCGCGCGAAAGCACGTTTGTTGAGCTTAACATAAGCGGCGTTGCTATGCGCGGCGATTTTGAGAGTAGGGCGGAAATCTACAACGAGCAGGAAAAGGGCTTTTTGTTCTTTGAAGTAAACGACAGCGCTTTGGAGCAGGAAATCACCGCTGATATGATTGACGAGGAAACGATTGACGGCTCTGCGGAAAACAAGCTGCTGAAACGCTACATAAGCGAGCCGTATATGCTTAATCTCGCGTTTGATTTGGTGAAAAGCTGCAAGGAGGGCAAGTAAATGAAGATAAAGTCCTTTTCCACGGAGCAGTATGCGGGAATACGCGATTTAAGCGTAGAATTTTCCGACGGGCTAAACGTTGTTCTCGGAAATAACGAGAGCGGAAAAAGCACGATGATTTATGCGCTATACAGTGCGCTTAATCAGCCGACAAAGCTTGGCGCAAAGTCAAAGAGCGACAAAGACTACACAAAATCCGCTTTCCCGACGGACGGGCGGCAGACAGTTGACGCGGCGGTGTGCGTTAAAACCCCCGACGATGAATACAGGATAGAGAAGATTTGGGACATTTCCGCGAAGCAGGAGGAAGCCAAGTTTTCTCTAAAGGGGAAAAATAGCGGCGTGCTTCGCGGCGCGCAGGCAGAGGAGCGGCTAAGGGAGCTTTGCGGCTTTGGCGCGAGCGTTTACACAAACGTGGTTTTCGGCAGGCAAAGCAACGAGGGTGCAATGCTTGATTGGTGCGGCAGGTTTTTCTCCGCCGTTTCCTATGATGATATCGACGAGGTTAAGCAAAAGATTTCCGAGGGGCTTTCTGCGGTCGGTGGGATTTCGCAGGACAAGTTCAGAGAACTTCTTGAAAGCAGAATTGCCGATATGGAGAAAAACTGGGACTTCTCCCGAAACCGCGCAGGAAACAACAAGCGAAACGGCATTCTTGCGCAGGCGTATTGTGAACTGAAGCAAGCCGAGGACGAGCGGGATTCGGTGCTTGACGCGGCGCAAAGGATTGAAGGCGGCACGAAGCGTATTTTAGAGATACGCGAGCAGCTTTCCGAGCTTTCGCGCAGTGAAAGCGAACTTAACGCGAAGCGCGAAGAAATCAGCGCGCGAAGCAATCTTGCTGCGCTGATAGCTTCCGTCGAAAAGGAGCTTTCCGCAGCGGCTTCGTCAGCGGACGGCTTTCCGCGCGCGGTGCGTTTTCAAAAGACGGCGGAGGCTCTGCGCGAAGCAAAACAGGAGAGCGAAAAGCGCGGCGAAAAGGCAAGGATAATGCAGCTGCTCGAAGAAGCGGAGAAGATTTCCGCAGAGATAAAGCGCCTGTCTGACAAGACCGCGCAATATCCCGCAATCAAAGAGGACAGCAGGCGCGCCCGTGAGCTTTCGGGGGCAATCAGCCGCGCGGAAGCAGCGCTCTCTGCCGCAAAGCTTGTCGCGGACATTCAGCTTTGCGAGGGCGTTTCCGCCTGTGTAAGCTTCGCAGACGGCAGCAAAACTGTTTCGGGCAGCGAACGGGTTGAAGCGGACGGGTTTGTCGGGGTTGATATCCCCGGCGTTGCGGCGATACGCGTTTCGCCACAGGAGCTTGACGTTGACGGGCTGATTTCGCAGCGCGAAAAAGCTTCGGAGGAGCTTTCGCAGCTTCTGGCGCAGTATAACGCGGCGGACGCGGACGCTTTGGCTGCGCTCGCAGATGAGAACGCAGCTGCGCTTCGCGAGCTTGAGTTATCGAAGCGCGGGCTTTCTCAGCTTCTCGGCGGAAAAACCGCAGCGGAATTGCAAGAGGAAGCGGAGAGTATCTCCGTAGACGAGAGCGTTGAAGTCCCCGAAACTCTCGAAAAGGACATCGCGGCGCTGCTTAAAGAAAGCGGCGCAAGGTCGCTTGACGCGCTTATCGGCTCTGCCGAAAAGACGATTTCCGACTTTACCGCAGCATATACCGACGAGAAAACCGTTAAAGCAAAAATCTCCGATTTGAAAGCGAAAAGGGCGGAGTATTCCGCGCAGCTTGAGCGCTTTTCCGACGCGGAGGTAATAAGCGAAGCGGAGTTTTCCGAAAAGCTTTCCGAGATAGAGAAAACGCGCGGTAAGCTTGAACGCGAAGCGGATGAACTCAACCGAATGATAGGCTCGTTTGAGGAAAGAGCGGACAGGGATATTTCGGAGCTGGATATGACGATAAAGCAGCGGCGCGAAAAGCTTGAAAGCGAAAAGGAGAAATACGCCGCCTACAAGCGCATTCAAAAGGACTTTGAGGAAATAGCTTCCGAAACCGAGAGCGGGTTTGACGGGTTTTATGACAAGTTCGGCGAATACCTGCGGATAATTTCGGGCGGCAAGGTAAGCTTTGAAAGCGGCGGCGACGAGCTGAAGCTGAAAAGCGGCGGCAACGCGATAGACGGCGAGCTGCTTTCCGAGGGCACAAAGAAAACGGTGCTTCTGGCGTTCAGGCTTGCGGTGCTGGACTTCTTCTATCCCGACGGCGGGGGATTTGTCGTGCTTGACGACGACCTTGTTGATATGGACCCCGACAGGCGCGCGCACGCCGCGGAGCTTCTCGGGCAGTTTGCACAGCGCAATCAGGTGATAATCACCACCTGCGACCCGAACGTTGCAAAGCTGCTCGGCGGAAATCTCATCAGCTTAACATAAAAAAGCGCTCTGCATTGCCACTTTCGGCTTTGCAGAGCGTTTCGCATATTCGCATAAAAAAGCCCCGCTGAACCCTTATCGGAACAGCGGGACTGATTTGTTGCTTATTCAGCAGACAGGATAAAGACCAAAGCTTAAATTACTTAAGCTCAATCTTAGCGCCTGCCTCCTCGAGCTTAGCCTTGATTTCCTCAGCCTCAGCCTTGGAAGCGCCTTCCTTAAGAGCCTTAGGAGCAGCCTCAACGAGCTCCTTAGCCTCCTTAAGACCAAGACCGCAGATGTCCTTAACAGCCTTGATAACAGCCATCTTGTTGTCGCCGAAGGAAGCGAGTACAACGTCGAACTCAGTCTTCTCCTCAGCAGCTGCAGCAGCGCCTGCGCCTGCAGCGGGAGCAGCTGCAACAGCAGCAGCGGATACGCCGAACTCCTCCTCGAGAGCCTTTACGAGCTCGTTAAGCTCGAGAACGGAAAGAGCCTTTACTTCTTCAACCATAGCTAAAATCTTCTCAGAAGCCATTTTAATTTTCCTCCTAAATATGTTTGTTAAAATAGTGTTGCTGCATAAAGCAGTGGTGTTTTACCGCAGAAATTACGCGGTAGCTTCGCCTTCGCTCTGCTTCTTTTCGATTTCGCTGATGGCGATTGCCATACGCTGCATCGGGGACTGAAGCATAAATACGAGCTGAGAAAGCAGAGTCTTCTGGTCGGGCAGCTTTGCGTAAGCCTCAACCTCATCCTTGGAAATAGCCTTTCCGTCGAGGAAGCCAAGCTTGATTGCAAACTTGCCGTCGGAGCTCTCAGCCTTCTTGTACAGAAGCTTGGGGGCAATGATGATGTCCTCAGCAGAAAGCGCAATTGCGGTTGTGCCGCTGAGCGCGGGCTCAAGACCCTCAACGCCTGCGATTTCGGCAGCGCGCTTGAGCAGGGTGTTCTTTACTACGAAGTAGTCAACACCGTTCTCGCGAAGCTCCTTACGAAGCTTGGTATCGTCCTCAACGGAGATACCCTTGTAGTCTACGAGAACGCCTGCCTTGGAGTTCTTAAGCTTTTCTGCCAGGTCAGCAACGAACTGCTGCTTCTGTGCGAGTATGCTTTGACTGGGCATTCTATTCACTCCTTGTATTAGAATTCGCTGTTTCAAAGCAAGGAAATAAAAAATCCTTTCCGCAATAAAGACAGAAAGGAACTCAGAAATCTCTGTTTAATTCCATTCCTCGGCAGGCGCGAAAATCGCATTATAGCCTTACGGCAGCCTGCTGTCTTTAGAACAGCATATATATTCTACCACAACAAATCCGTTTTGTCAAGTGCTTTTTCAGAAAAAATAAAAATTTTCTTTACCCCTTGACAAAATGATTTTTGCGTGGTATAATAAGTCTGTACATAAAAATGTATAAAACCTGTGACCGAGAGTAGTATGCTTGGTTTATGCGTTTTCAGAGAGCCGCCGACGGTGTGAGTGCGGTACGCAGGCTATGCAGAATGGACTCGCGAGGGCAAGCCGAAAGAGAGCGCTTCGCAAGGGGCTTCAAGTAGGGGCGACGTGGCCGCACGTTACAGCGGGGGCGCGTGTATGCGCGCATGAGTGCGTCCGAAAGGGCGAATTTGGGTGGTATCGCAGGATATTTAGTATCTTGTCCCATGAAAGAGGTGGGGCAGGATTTTTTTATGCCCCGAAATTAACATCGCGGCGCGAAACGCGCGGCGGAACATTTCAGGAGGACACTATTATGAAGAAACTCACAAAGCTTTTCGCAGGAATCGTAGCGCTCGGGCTTATGCTCACGGGCTGCCAGACAACGGGCAAGAAGGACGACGAGGTGCAGATTGGCATTATCCAGTTCGGCTCGCACCCCTCGCTTGACAACTGCTACGAGGGCATTATGAAGGGGCTTAACGCAAGCTCCTATGCCGAGAAAATCACCGTTGACAAGCAGGACGGCGGCTTTGACGCGGCTACCTGCGACAGCATTGCAAAGAGCATGGTCGCAAAGAACTACGATATGATTTTCGCAATCGCAACGCCCGCGGCGCTTTCCGCATACTCCGCGGCGCAGAACTCCGATACGCAGGTTATCTTCTGCGCGGTAAGCGACCCTGTTGCGGCAGGTCTTACTGCTTCGTTTGACGCAGGCACAGAAAACTGCATCGGCACCTCCGATGTACTCGAGCTTGACAAGCAGGTTGAGCTTATCAGAACTCTCCAGCCCGATGTAAAGAAAATCGGCGTGCTTTACACTACGACCGAAGCTAACTCCCTCTCCCAGCTCGCTACATTAAAGGAAATCTGCTCCGCACAGGGCATTGAGGTAGTTGAGCAGGGCGTATCCGGCGC
>SFHN01000071.1 GCA_004555635.1 [Eubacterium] saphenum | reverse complement strand
CTTCCTTGACCTTTACAAAGATTTTGAGGTTAACCTTAACGTCGAGAAGCTCCTCCATATCCTTTCGCGCCATAGTTCCGATTTGCTTAAGGCGCTCGCCGCCCTTGCCGATAATCATACCCTTGTGGCTGTCGCGCTCGCAGACTATTACTGCTCCGATGTCAATTATTTCAACGTCGCCTTTCATACGGGAATGGAAGCTCTCTATATCGACGGCGGTGCCGTGGGGGATTTCATCCTGCATTGTCCAGAGGATTTTCTCGCGGATTATCTCCGAGCACAGGAAGCGCTCCGTTCTGTCAGTAGCGATATCGTCGGGAAAGAAATGCTCTCCCTCCACCGCGTATTTTTCGAGAATGGGCATAATTTTATCGGTGTTAATGCGCTTTTTTACGCTTATCGGGATTATCTCCGTGAAGTCATACAGTTCGGAATAGCTTTGTATAATAGCGAGAATATCGTTCTTGTCCTTCAGCAGGTCAACCTTGTTCAGCAGCAGAATAACGTCCGTTCCGTGCTGCGCAAACGAGCGGATAAGCTCCTGCTCAACCGCGGACACTTTCTTTGTTACATCCGCCATAAGAATCGCGCAATCAACGTCGTCAACGCTTGTGCGAATTGACTTTACCATATGCTCGGACAGCTTTGTCCGAGCCTTGTGCATTCCCGGCGTGTCGATAAAACCGAACTGCGTTTCGCCCTTGGTAAGCACCCCGTTTATCCTGTTTCGGGTGGTCTGCGGCTTCTCGCTGACTATCGACACTTTCTCGCCGACAAGAAGATTTGTCAGCGAGCTTTTGCCCGCGTTTGCGCGCCCTGTTATTGCAATGAATGCATTCTTTTTCATAAATTACCTCGTTTTGCAAAAGAGATTTTACTCTGTCCTGCCCTTATAAACCAGCTTAAATTCCTCAAATATTACGGGCATATCCTCACTGAACTCATAGCCAAGCTGACAGCCCTCCTCGGTAAAAAAGGCGATGTGGCTCTCACGCCACGAATCAAGACTGTCGTCCTCGCCCTCGCGGCGGCAGATGTCAAACGTTATGTCATTAAACGAAATCACGCGAACACGCGTTGTCTGAATAACGCACCGCGGAACTCCGTCCCAATCGGTCACAATGCTGTACTGCCCCGCCTGCGGCATTTTGTCGCCCTCAATTTCATAACCCCAAAGGCTGCTCGCCGTCGCTCTCTTTTTTCCGCGGAGCACAAGCCGCAAAAGCTCGTTCGCTGCCAGCTCGCTTATCTCGAAATGAAAACACTCGGAGTATTCGGTGTCCTGCGGCAAATCCTTTTCGGTAAGAAACGCCTGCCAGAAGCGCTGCGTAAGCTCGCGCAGATATTTTTCGTGCATATCGGGGCGCTTTTTCGCGGTGTTACGCAGGGCAGCTTTGTGCTGCCACTCGGCTATCGTTTTGTGGTTGCCGTTAAGAAGTTCCTCGGGGACAGCCCGCCCGCGCCAGACCTCGGGTCGGGTATACTGCGGATACTCAAGCAGCCCGTTGTAGTGGCTTTCAATGCTGTAAGCGTCCTCGTTAGGAAGCACACCGCGCTGAAGCCTTGCAACCGCGTCCGCAACGATAAGCGCGGGCAGTTCTCCCCCTGTCAGCACATAGTCGCCGACGGAGATTTCCTCAGCACCAAGCTCCTCAAGCACGCGCTCGTCAACGCCCTCGTAATGTCCACAGAGAATAACAAGCCCCTGTTCGGCAGCAAGCTCCTTTACCTTTTCCTGCGTAAGCGTCTGCCCCTGCGGGGACATATAGATAATTCGCGGGCGCACTTCGTGTTTTGACACAATGTCAGCGATACAATCATATATCGGCTGCGCCTGCATAACCATTCCCGTTCCGCCGCCGTAGGGCTTGTCGTCAACGCGGTTGTGCTTGTTTTCGGTATAAGGGCGGATATCGTGGGTATATATCTCGATAAACCCGTTTTTTATTCCGCGCCCGACAATGCTCTCCCCTAAAACGCTGTCGCACATTTTCGGGAAAAGCGTAGCGATATCAATCCTCATCGCCGTTTACCCAATCGTCAAACAGCCCGGAAAGCGGTCTTATCAGCATTTCGCCGCCCTCAATATCGGTCTTTATGACAACCTCGTCGATACACGGGAACATCAGCTCGCTGCCGTCGGGCTGCTTCATCGAGTAGACATCGGAGGCGCCGTTCTGATATACGTCGGTAATCTTCCCGTAGACCTTTCCCGTGTCAATATCCTTAACAGTAAGCCCGATGATATCCTGTATGAAATAAAGCCCCTCGGGAAGCTCCGCGTCGTCGCGGTTCATATAGAGCACTTTTCCGATAAGCGGCTGCGCCTGCTCGATTGTGTCAACGCCCTCGATTTTCATAACGACTACGTTCTTATGAGGATAAGCGCGAAGAACGTGAACGGGCGTTTTTCCCTTGTCAAGATACAGCTCGTCGAAATCGCAAAGCACCTCGGCGCTGTCGCAGTAATACTGACAGCGAACCTCTCCGCGGATTCCCTGTGTTGCCACAATTTTTCCTATCTCAAGAAACTGCTTCATAGTTCTCTCCTATTAAAAAAATCACTCCGCGCCGCGGAAATAAAGTCCGCGTGTAAGTGCGCCCTGCGGCTTTTTATTGGTTTTGTACATCTCCAGAACAGGCAAAAGCTCGGCTTCCGTCGTGAATTTAAGCACGGCGAAGTCAAACTGCGAAAGCGTATTCTGCCTGTCGCTTAGAATAAGCGTATCGGGGTTCAGAAGCTCTACGGTGTTTCCGCCGCACAGCACGGGAAGCTCGTTTCCGCGGCGGTCGAGAATTGCCTTGCCGCAGCTTTCACTTCGGGTGCAATTCGACGCGCAGCCGACTTTCTTTCCGTTTAACACAAGCCCGCGCGGTGCGCTGTCAGCAATAGGACACCTGCGCATTACCATAAGCGGAAGCCGCCCGTATGCAAGTATTCCTGTCGGAACGGGCGAATTTATCCTCGAAAGCTGCTCCGCCGTTCCCTCAAACGACAGCGTAATATCCTCCATACCAAGCTCGGCGCAAACCTGCGCTGACAGGCTGTTTATGACGTTCAGCCGATAGCCGCCGTGTACGGTATACCCGCACTCCTTCAGCATCCTTGCCGCGCCCAAAGTCATAGCCGCACCGCGCGAAAATCCGAGCGCTTTCAGCCGCAGAAGCTCCGCGCGAACCTCGCTTTCGCAGTCGCCGAGAAATAGCGGCGGCAGGACAATAACCCTGTCCTTTTCGGGGATATTTTCGTTTAGCAGCGTTATCGGAGCATAGACGTAATCGAAATCAAGCGAGAGCGCTTCATTAAGCTGACGCGGTGTCGAAACCTCGGCGCGAAATCGTGTTTTTTCGCTCCGTCCGCTTTGCTTTTGTGGTGTGTATTCGTAGGGGTGAATGTCGTAAAAAGGAGTGTTTCTGCGCTGGACCTCGGCAGAAAGCTTTTCGCAAAGGGTTCTTCTAAGAGCGTTGAGCGCCGCTGCTGGAACATATAGCCCCTCGCCGACTTCTGCGGTAACCTCTCCCGCAAAAAACTGCGTTCCGCCGAGTTTTTTTATGCGCTCGCAAACGCTTTCGGCGGTTGTGGCTGCGTTTTGAGCGGTCTGTGGAATGTCGCCCTCGGCGCTTACATATACGCTGCCGCATTTTGCCGCCGCGCGAATCGGTTCCCCTGCGAAAATTTCAACGTGGATATCAACCGAAAGGCGAGGAAATTCGTCCTTGTAGAGCGCTTTTATACCTGACAGCGCCTTTGCGGAGCTGTCTACATCGTCCTTTCCGCGGCTGCCCTGCATATCGGTAAGTTTTCCCGTGAAATAGCCGTCGGTAAGCCCGCCGCGCGAGAAAATATCTTGAAGCCGCTGCGCGTCATATTCCTCACCGTAAAGCGATTTTCGGCACGCATCAACCGCACACGCGACATATTCGGGGCGCTTCATTCTGCCCTCAATTTTGCAGGAAGCAACGCCAAGCTTATCAAGCATAGGCAGGTGCGCCACCAGCGAGCTGTCCTTCAGCGAAATTACGCTGTGCCGACCGCCGTAGGAAAAGTCAAGGCGGCAGGGCTGCGCGCAAAGCCCGCGGTTTCCGCTTCGTCCGCCGAAAACGCTGCTCATATAGCACTGACCGCTAATGCAGACGCAAAGCGCGCCGTGAACAAACACTTCAAGCTCGATATCCGTGCTGTCCCTGATTTGCTTTATCTGCTCAAAGGACAGCTCTCTGCCGATAACCGCGCGGGTGCAGCCAAGCTCCTTTGCCGCGGCAGCGCCGCAGGGGCTGTTTAAGGTCATCTGCGTGGAAGCGTGGCGCGGAAGCTGCGGCGCGATTTTCTCCGCAAGGCGCATTACGCCTGCATCCTGTATAATCAGCCCGTCAACTCCGCATTCCGCCGCTATTTTTATGCACGCGGAAACCTCGGTAATCTCGCTGTCGTACATAAGCGTATTCAGCGCAACGTAAAGCTTTACGCCGCGTTTATGACACTCGGAGCAGGCGGATTTCAATTCCTCATCAGAAAAATTTTCGGCGTTTTTACGCGCCGAAAATAGTTTCATTCCCACATACACCGCGTCGGCGCCCGTATTCAGCGCAGCCGAAAGGCTCTCATAGCCCCCGCAGGGAGCAAGAATTTCCATCATAGAGTAAGCTGACCATCCTCCATCAACTCGTTTACCTGCTTTTCAAGCGACGCGTTTGTGCGCTTCAGCGTTTTGATTTCCTTTGCCTGAAGGTCGCACATCTGCTTAACATCTGAAAGCTCGGCGCGGATTGCTTCGATTTCCTTTGCATTATCTGCGGAGCTTTCGGTGTTTGCACGGAGCGCCTTGTTTTCGTCCTCAAGCTGCGAAAATCTCACCTTGAACTCCTCGTATTCGGCGCAGCGCTGCTTGTACTCGCCAAGTTCCTTTTCCGCTTCGGCAGCGGCTGCAAGCCTGTCTGCGTCGCGCTTTTCGCACTCGGTTTTAAGCTCGGCTATCGTCTTTTCGAGCGAAGAAATCTTCTGCGCGGCGGCGCTTTCGTCTGCCGATGCCGCAGACTTTGCATCGTCAAGCGCTTTTTTCACATCGGCAAGCTCTGCGGAAAGCTTTGCTTTTTCCTCGGCAAGCTTGTCTGTGTCGGAAGCGTTTTCGGTAAGATTTTTCAGCTCGGCTTTCACCTGCACGAGTTCATTAGCAAGCTTTTCCTTCTCTGCGACAAGCTTTTCCGTATCGGAAGCGTTTTCACTAAGCTTTTCAAGCGCGGCTTTTGCCTGCGCAAGTTCGGAAGCTAGCTTTTCATTCTCTGCGGAAAGCGCGGCTTCCTTTTCACTGCTCTGTTTTCCGCTTTGCTCAAGCTTAGCGCACTGCTGCTGAAGCTCCATAAACCGCTGCTCGACAGCCTTTTTCTCCTTTGCAAGCTCGTCGTAGGCGGACATAAGTTCTAAATTATCCTTCTCGCTTTCGGCAAGCTTTTTTACGACATCATCGGAAGGCTTTTCGCCAAGCTGCTTTTCAAGCGCTGCGATTTTTGCGCGCGCTTCCTCGGCTTCCTTTTTGCTGCTCTCACAACGAAGCTCGCACTCTACCGCGCGGTTTTCCGCTTCGTTAAGCTTCTTGGAAAGCTCCGCCGCCTGCACAGCCGAAGCGCCTGCCTTTTCAAGCTGGAAGACGGCGAGATCACCTGCCTTACAGACAGGGAGGGCTCCGTAGACTGCTTCGATGTGTGCAGCGGCGAGGTGCGCTGCGTGGCGCTCTACGACATGAAGGCCCAGGAGATCTACGACGAAATTCTGGATTTTGCCAACTATGCCTTCAACAAGGCCCACGCGGTGTGCTATGCCGTGGTGGCCTATCAGACGGCCTATCTCAAATGCCACTATCCCCGGCAGTACATGGCGGCGCTGATGACCTCCGTGCTGGACTCCCAGGGCAAGATCGCCGAGTATATCACCGAGTGCCGGGCCATGGGCATCAGCCGCAAGCGCGCCGTGCCCGTGTTGGAGATGCTCGACATGGAGGGCTTCACCGTCCGTGTCGACGATAGGCGTTTCCTGAAATAGGATGCCTTTTCGCCGTGGTCCCTGCGAGGGTCCGGCGTTCGACCTCGTCTTATAAGGCTGCTGCCGCTTCCGAGCGGCGGCAGCCTTTGCTTTGGGCGGGTTTCGTTTCGAAGTCGCGGGAAGGCCCGCTCAGTAGTATCGTAGGGTTTTGGAAGGGCACCTGGGACAAGGGGTACGAATACGGGTGAGGTGCGGATGGCGGCCTGCCGGGGCGTGCCCGCGCAGGCGTCAGCCGAACGCGTTTCACCGGCAAGGGAAGATGGAGGGATTGCGATGCAGATTCGGCAGATGGATTTCGTCAGGGAAATGGTCCGCTTGTGCGAGGATGCCTGGACTTTGGGTTGGCATGAGCGCAATGCCGGGAACCTGAGCTACCGTCTTACCTGGGAGGAGTCCCGGTGCGTCCTGGATGCGATAGCTTCCCATGGCTGCGAAGGCGACGATTGGACTGATACGGGACTCGTCCTTCCCCAGCTGGCAGGAAGCCTGATCTGCGTGAGCGGGGCGGGTGCCTGCTTCAGGAATGCAGGACACTGTCCCGAGCTCGTGTTCGGCATCGTGCAGATATCTTCCGAAGGGTCGTCGTACCGTATCCTCTGGGGTCTTGAGGACGGCCGCCCCACGAGCGAGTTTCCCACCCATCTTCTGGCGCATGC
>SFHN01000070.1 GCA_004555635.1 [Eubacterium] saphenum | reverse complement strand
AGCCGCTGCGAATGGCTGGACAGAGAGTTTATGCTGATAGATACCGGCGGTATCGAGCCGAAAACCGACGACGTTATCCTCGCGCAGATGAGAGAGCAGGCGATGCTCGCAATCGAGCGCGCGGACGCTATCATTTTCGTAACCGATATCACAACGGGAGTAACAGCGAACGACAGCGATGTTGCGACAATGCTGATGAAAAGCGGAAAGCCCGTTGTGCTGGCGGTAAACAAGGTTGACGGCATAGGCGAGCCGCCGCCCGAGATATACGAGTTCTACAACCTCGGACTTGGCGAGCCTATCCCCGTTTCCTCCGTTCACGGACACGGCACGGGCGACTTGCTAGAGGCAGTTTTTGAAAACCTCCCGCCCGAGGAACCCGACCCATACGACGAGGACGCGATAAAGGTTGCTGTTATCGGAAAGCCGAACGTCGGCAAGTCCTCGCTGATTAACTTTATCGCGGGAGAGGAGCGCTCGATTGTGTCCGATATCGCAGGCACAACCCGTGATGCAATCGACTCAGAAATAACCCGCGGCGAGGACAGGTTCGTCTTTATCGATACGGCGGGAATGCGCCGCAAGGCAAAAGTAACCGAGAACATCGAACATTTCAGCGTGCTGAGAGCGCTTATGGCGGTTGACCGCGCGGACGTTGCGGTTATTGTAATCGACGCGACTGTAGGCTTTACCGAGCAGGACAGCAAGGTTGCGGGCTACGCCCACGACAAGGGCAAGGCGTGCGTTATCGCAGTGAACAAGTGGGACGCTGTCGAGGACAAAACCGACAAGACAATGCAGGAGTTCACGAAAAAGCTCGAGGTGGACTTTTCGTTTATGAGCTACGCGCCGTTTGTGTTTATCTCGGCAAAAACGGGCCAGCGCGTGGACAAGCTGTTTGAACTGATAAAGCTAGTTCACGAGCAGCACGGAATGCGCATTTCGACGGGCGTTCTCAACGATATGCTGTCTTATGCGACAAGCCGCGTTCAGCCGCCGTCCGACAAGGGCAAGCGCCTGAAAATCTACTATATGACGCAGGCAGGAACCAACCCTCCGAACTTTGTAGTTTTCTGCAACAGCAAGGAGCTTTTCCACTACTCATATCAGCGCTACCTCGAAAATCAGATACGTGAAACGTTCGGGCTTAACGCAACGCCGATAAAGCTGACTATCCGCGAAAGAGGCGAATGATGAAGCGTATTTACAGCGATTTTCTGAAGTCGCAGGTTTCGCCGCTTGTGCGCTACGCCATTATCAACGCGATATGCATAGGCGCGTTTTTCCTAACGGGAATATTCCAAAAGGAAAAGACGCGCGCCGCGGGAATTATCGTCACGATTTTTCTCGCGGGAATAATGGCGTGGGCGCTTGCTGACGTTTTTATAGCGGCGCGGGTAAAGCTCTCGCAGCAGTTGTCCGCGCTGTCGGAAAGCGAGCGCGCGGAGATTATTTCGGGCTATGACAGCGCTTCGGTTGTCGGAAAACGCCGCTTCTACAAGAGCGGGTGGCTGCTGCTGTACTCCTACCGAAGGGTGGTTATTCTACGCTGCGAGGAAATTTCCGCGGCTGAGGACAAGGGCGCGGTTATCTTCCTCTCAGCGGGCGGGAAAAGCGTGCTTATGCCCGTTGAGCCGAACGAAAACAGCGCGGTGCTTTTAGCTATGCTCAAGCAGTTTAACCCCAAAATCAAAATACTTATAAACGGCAAGCCTGTCGGCGGTGCCTAATGAAAGGGTAATATAATGGTCTGGATTTGTTATCTGATAATGCTGGTTGTGCCCTATCTTCTTGGCGGAATAAACACGTCTATCATCGTCACGAAAATCAAGACGGGCAAGGATATCCGCACGATGGGAAGCGGAAACGCGGGGCTTACAAACACCCTGCGCACACAGGGCAAGGCGGCAGCGGCGGCGGTGCTGCTGGGAGATGTCGCAAAATCCGTTATTGCGGTGCTTATCGTAAGGTTCGCGTTTGGGCTGATTGCGGGGGTGCAGACCTACGACGTCGAGAGCGGTATGAAGTGGGTGGAATATATGGCGGGCTTTATGGCAATGGCAGGTCATATCTTCCCCGTTTACTACGGATTTAAGGGCGGAAAGGGCGTGCTTTCGGCGATAAGCGGAATTTTCATCATCGATTGGAGAAGCGCGTGCATTCTGCTTTCGGTGTTTATCGTAATCGTAGCGATAACGCGTTATGTATCGCTCGGAAGCTGCATTTCCTCAGCGCTTTTCTGCGTCACTGCAACACTGTTCGGCTATTTCGCGGACAGCGACCCGTCCTTCCTTGTGAACGGATTTATCGCGCTGTTTATGGGCGGACTTATAATTGTAATGCACCACGCGAATATAAAGCGCCTGCTTAACCACACTGAAAAGAAGCTCGGCGAGAAGTCGAAATAAGCACAGCAAAGGAGCGGATATTATGGCTAAGATAACCATTCTCGGCTGCGGCTACGGCACAGCCCTTGGAGTTCTGTACACAACCTACGGTCACGAAGTTGTGACCTGGACAAAGTTCGAGCAGGAGGCAGAGGAGCTTCGCCGCGAGCGCGAGCACAAGCGCCTGCTGAAAGGTGTAAAGCTGCCCGACAGCCTCGGCGTTTCAACAGACCCGCGGTGCGTTTCGGGCGCGGATATCGTCGTTGTGTGCATTCCCTCGCCGTTTTACCGCGACGCTGTTCGCGCGGTAAAGCCGTATGTTGACAAGTCAACCGTTATCGTGAACGCAAGCAAGGGGCTTGAGGAAGCGACGGGTATGCGCCTTTCGGAGATAATCCGCGAGGAGCTTCCGCAGAACCCCGTTGCCGTGATTACCGGTCCCTGCCACGCGGAGGAAATCGCACGGCTTGTCCCCACGACGGAGGTTTGTGCGGCATATGACGAGGGTACCGCCGAATATATTCAGAAAACGCTGTCAAACGAGCGCTATCGCATTTACCGCAACGACGACATCGCGGGCTGCGAGCTGGGCGGAGTGCTGAAAAACCCGATTGCGCTCGGATGCGGAATTGCGCGCGGAATGGGGCTTGGCGACAATACCTGCGCAGCGCTTATGACGCGCGGTATGACCGAGATAACGCGGCTCGGCGTTGCTCTCGGGGCAAACTGGAAAACCTTTACGGGTATGGCGGGTATCGGCGACCTTATCGTCACCTGCACCTCGCAGCACTCGCGCAATTTCCGCGCGGGAATGCTTATCGGAGGCGGCACGCCCGCGCCCGAGGCGATAGCGCAGATTGGCACGGTAGAGGGGTATATCAACTCGAAAATCGCCTACCGTCTGGCGCAGGAAAAGGGCATCGACACACCGATAATCGAGCAGATAGTGAAAATCTGCTACGAGGAAAGAAATCCCCGCGAGAGTATAGCTATTCTTATGACAAGAGAAACCAAGCACGAGCGCGAGCAGTTCTGGATGGACTGACAGCGCAAACAGGAGAAACACTATGGCATCGCCGAAAATTCCCGCAACGGCGGACGAGCAAATTGCAAAGCTTCGCGAGCGCGGCTGCATAATCAATGACGAGCAGCTTGCGCGAGACACGCTGAAATACATCAACTACTTCCGCCTGTCGAACTACTTTGAGCCTTTTTCCGTAGACAAGCACCGCTACGAGGAAGGCACTACATTTGAAAAAATCCTGCGCATTTATGAGATGGACAGAAAGCTGCGCAGCATACTTATAGCGGCGCTTGAGGAAGTCGAGATATCGCTGCGCGCGGCGGCGTCGAATTTCCACGCGCTGAAATACGGCGCGCTGGGCTACCTTAATGCCTCGACGTTTTCCCACGCGCACAATCACCGCAACTTTCTCTCGAAGGTGAAGCACCTTATCGAGGTGAACGACGACCGCGTGTTTGTTCAGCACTACAACACGAACCACGAAGGCAGTTTTCCGCTGTGGGTGGTGATGGAGCTTTTCAGCTTCGGCACGCTCGCTTTTTTCTACAAGGATATGCACGCCGCGGACAAAAAGCAGCTTGCACAGGAATACTACGGATGCAACGCCGCAGAGATGGACAACTGGGTGTTCTGCCTGAACGAGCTTAGGAACTACTGCGCCCACTACAACCGCCTTTACGGGAACACGTTCGGTGTTGTTCCGAGAACGCCGCGCGGGCTTGAAAGCGAGCTTATGCCCGACGTTTTCGGGTATATAATGGTGATGAAGCAGCTGTATCACAGCAAAACAAACTGGAACGAGCGGGTGGTAAAGCCGATATCACGCCTGCTTAAAAAGAACAGCGACGTCGCACGGCTGTCCGACCTCGGTTTCCCCGACGACTGGGAAAAGCTGCTGCCGTTTGTCGATATAGGCGGCTAAAGCCGAAGGAGGCGAGGGGTTTGTCCGACAAGGGGTTCAAGCGGTTTATCGAAACGGGCGGAAAAAGCCCCGACGAAATACGGCAGGAAATACGACGGCTGCTTGGCGACGCAGTTGACAGCGTGAAAAATGCGGCGGATGCAGTTGACGAAACTCTGCGCTCCACCGCCGAGGATATCCGCCGCAGGATTAGCGAGGTAGTGTCAGACGCGGGCGGCGACAGCGCTCCGAAGCCCGAGAAAATCCCCCAGCGCGAGCGCGACAACATTCACTACGCGAAAAAGCCCGCGCAGACGCTCTCCGCCGATGAAATCGCCTTTGCGCCCGACCGCTTTCCCGTAAAGCTGTCCGAAAATGACCGCAGGATTAACGAAATTATCGCGAAAATGCGGCAGCTTAACGAGGTTTTCTACAACGGCTACCTGCTAAAAGAGTGCGCGGAAGTCAGCATTGTGCGACAGGGCGAATATCTCGCGGACATAACCGATAGCTACGAGCATAAGGCGTTTTGCGGAATCCCGCGCCCTGTTTACGGCGCAATGTCAAACTCGCAAATACGAACCTATCTTACTTGGCGCACGAACGCGAGAAACGGACTTTTTGCGCCTATCGACCGCGCGTATGTCGTGCTTTACTGCTACGAGCTGCTCAATAAAATAGGCGTAATGTCCGCGGCGGACGCTATGGGTCGGCTGCTTGAGGTGTGGGAAAGGTGCAGGGAGTTCTGCCCCGAAATAAAGGGCAGCCTGCCGCGCTGGATAAAGGATTTTTATGCCTATAACGACGTTTCCGAAAATTTCCCCGACATATCGGGTTATTTCTCCGAAAACGAGCCGGAAGCGGCGGTGACCGACCTGTACGAACACCGCTACGCGGGACATCTCGATTACTTCGCCGAGCACTCTGCGTATAAGTTCAGGGAAAGCTCATTTTTCGCCGACGGGAGCAATATTCCGCTGCTTGACGGGGCGCTTTCGCGGGTGTGGGATGCGCTGGACGAGTTTTTCGCGCAGAGGGGGCTTGCGCTGTTTCGCCTTATCTGCGGCAGAATGAAAAAGGAATACGGCTGGGAGCCGTTTTCGGGCGCGTATGTCGATATCGACCGAATGGACGGCTTCAGAGAGGTTAAGATAAGCTCGGTTGAGCGCTACTGCAAAAAGCGCGGCGCGCCGACGCTGGAAACGTTTGAGGAAGCGCCGTTTTGCGGGTTTATCGGGTATGTCATAAAGCTGACGGAAAGCGTACTGCGAAAGCAGACAGGATGCCGCCATAAAATAACGCCGAACCTTGTTATGGCGCAGAAGGATTTTACGAACCTCGAAAAGCACCTTGTTGCGGTGTCTGACCCCGAGTTTCCTGCTGTAATCGAGAGGGCGGCGATGGGTTGGTGCAGTGAAAACCGCATTTTCCCCGCGCCGAAAAAGACCGCGCGTGAGCGCAAAATGCCCGAAGAAAGCGAGAGCGTTTCCCTCGAAATTGACGTTAATAAGCTTGGGAAAATACGCGAGGAGTCGGATGAGATTGCGAGAAAGCTTATTGTCGAGGAAGCCGGCGAACTTGCGGCGGAGGAAATCGGCGACATCTCCGAGCGGGTAAGCGACGAGTTTTTCTCGGAGCAGGTGACGGACAGCCTTTGCGAAGCGGAGGAGCAGCGCGAAAAAGCGCCCGCCGCCGAAAGCCGCTTCGATTTCTCGGAGCTTCCGAAGCAGTGGAGAGCGTTTGCAGAGCGGCTTAATGAAACGCAGATAGGCTTGCTTGCGGCGCTGACGCGCGGCACCGCGCAGGAGTACTGCCATCGCTACGGGATATTCCCCGAAACGGTATACGAGGAGATTAACACGGCGGCGCTAGATGAAACGGGAGATATCGTGCTTGAGGGCGGCGAGCTAATCCCCGACTATGAGCGGAGCATAAGAAAGCTTGTCGCGCTGGCGGACGTTTAGTCGGGTGCGCACTCCCGCGCGTAAGCGTGAATAAAGTTTTTAGATCAAGCCTTTTTTCAAAAAGGCTTGCAGGGCGTGGGGCAGAGCCCCACCACTCTGTGCAAAGCGCAGCTAACGCGTTCAGAAGCGCTAAAGGGGTCTGGGTGTTGCAACAGGAAGTTGCAACTTTGTCCAAAAAAGGCAACGCACGGACGCGCCGCCCCAAAAGGACAACGACCAACACGGACGTTGAGAAGTTGTCCAAAAAAGGCGGCGCACGGACGCGCCGCCCCAAAAGGACAACTTGTACAATGAGTTTTCCCCCAACATTTTGATGCTCGTTGCCATCAAAAATGAATTTACGGCTTTTTCGACAGACTAAAAGGGAGCAAATCGCTCCCTTTTTATATTTCGTTGAAAACCAAAACGGCTTCTCCGATACTTTTTACAGCAGCTTTTCTATGCACTCAACAAGCCGCTCCTGCGTCGGGAGAATGTCCGAAAGCAGGCTCTCCGCTTCGTCGGCTTTGCC
>SFHN01000069.1 GCA_004555635.1 [Eubacterium] saphenum | reverse complement strand
CGATTCCTCCAAGCTGTTCAAGGGCACCGTTCGTCCCGAGGACCGTTCGCTGATGAACGTTCCGTTCGTTACAGGCAACGAGGAGCTTGACGCTAAGTTTGTCAAGGAAGCAACTGCTGCGGGCTTCGTAAACCTCAAGGGTCACAGAACCGTCGGCGGTATGAGAGCTTCCATCTACAACGCAATGCCTATTGAGGGCGTTGAAAAGCTCGTTGAGTTTATGAAGAAGTTTGAGGCTGAGAACTCTTAATTCTATCTGATTTTTAAGGAAAAAGCGGTGTGCGTATGCGTGCCGCTTATATCCGTATTTATCGCTATTTTACAAAGAAAGGCAGAAACACCTATGTACAACGTACTCACACTTAACAAGATTGCCGCTTGCGGTACAGACCTTTTTGACAAGAGCAAGTATGCTTTCTCCGAGGAGATGGCAAACCCCGACGAAGTGCTCGTTCGCTCCGCTTCTATGCATGAGATGGAGCTTCCCGCGAACCTTCTCGCTATCGCAAGAGCAGGCGCAGGCACCAACAATATCCCCACCGACAAGTGCACCGAAAAGGGCATTGTTGTTTTCAACACTCCCGGCGCAAACGCAAACGCCGTAAAGGAACTTGTTATTGCAGGTCTGCTTATGTCCTCGCGCAAAATCCCCGCTGCTATGGATTGGATTAAGACCCTCAAGGGCAAGGGCGACGAGGTAGGAAAGCTTGTTGAAAAGGGCAAGAGCCAGTTCGCAGGTCCCGAGATTATGGGCAAGAAGCTCGGCGTAATCGGTCTTGGCGCTATCGGTATCCTCGTTGCGAACGCTGCCGCTGCGCTCGGTATGGAGGTTTACGGTTGCGACCCGTTCCTTTCCGTTGACAACGCGCTTAAGCTTTCTCCCAAGGTTCAGGTTGTAAAGAGCAATAAGGAAATATACGAGAAGTGCGACTACATCACACTTCACGTTCCGCTCGTTCCCGATACAAAGGGTATGATTAACGCAGAGGCGATTGCCGCAATGAAGAAGACCGTTCGTCTGCTCAACTTCTCGCGCGACGCTCTTGTTGAGGAGCAGGCAATTGTTGACGCTCTCGCAAACGGCGGTATGGCTTGCTATGTAACCGACTTCGCAACCGACGGGCTTATCGGCGTAGACGGCGTTGTTGCGCTGCCCCACCTCGGCGCTTCCACTCCCGAGAGCGAGGACAACTGCGCTGTTATGGCAGTAAACGAGCTTATCGACTACATCGAGAACGGCAACATCAGAAACTCCGTAAACTTCCCGAACGTAGAAATGGCAATCAGCGGCAACGCGAAGATTTGCGTTCTGCACAAGAATGTCGAGGGTGTTATCAACTCCATCACCGCTCCCGTATCCGAGGCGGGTCTTAACATCGAGAATATGGTAAGCAAGTCCAAGAAGGACAACGCGTACACCTGCCTTGACGTTAAGGGCGACCCCGACGCAGCTGCTGCGAAGATTAAGGCGGTTGCAGGCGTTCTTTCGGTAAGAGTTATCAAGTAATTACAGCACACCTATTATGGCGCCCCGTGAGTAATCGCGGGGCTTTTTTGTTTTGTAGGAAAGAGTTTTTTACCGTGGAAGTTTCGGCAGCCACAATTTTTGCATAAAAATCGAATAAACCTCTCGTAAAATCCAAAAACCCCTTGAACAAATCGGGAAAATGTGCTATACTATAAATTGTATAATTATATATAAACGGAGGTATTACTTTGGAAAACAATACTACTAACACCGTTGGCAGCATAAAGGTGTCTGTTGACGTTATACTGAAGATTGCTGAAACCGCCGCGTGCGAGGTTGAGGGCGTTGCCTGCGACGGACAGCGCCTTGCCTGCGATGGTATGGTTTCAAAGCTTAGGGGCGCAATTAAGGTGAAGATTTCGGGCGAGTCTGCGTCGATTGCCGTAAGGCTTGTTGTCCTTGACGGAAACAACGCGGTCACCGTTGCGCAAAAGGTTCAGAAGAGCATTAAGAGCGCCGTTCAGAATATGACGGGCTTTGCCGTGACGAAGGTTGACGTTGAGATTGCGGGAATACGCTTCGACAAGCCCGCACAGGCATAAGCATTTGGAGGAAAAAAGGACGAATGGAGAACAAACTGACAAGACCCGAGGTGCGCGAGGGCGCATTTCTCACGCTGTATCAGCTCGGCTTTGGCACAACTCCCGAGGAAATCGACGAGCTTAACGCGGACGCGTTCGATATGGCGAAAAACGAGGAAACTGACGAGATAGTCCGCGGCGTAATAGAACACGACGAGGAGCTTACGCAAATTGTCGCAAAATATTCCAGAACGCGCGCGGTATCGCGTATCGCAAGGGTGAATATGGTTATTCTTAAGATTGCGATTTACGAGATGAAATACTGCCCGCGCGTTCCCAATGCGGCGGCAATAAACGAGGCTGTCGAGCTTGCGAAGAAGTATTCACTGAAAGCTGACAGCGGCTTTATCAACGGAATACTGAATTCCTATATGGGTGAGCTGAATGCCGATAAGCACTAACAATGTGAACAACACAGCCACTCCGCCCGTTGTCACCGTGTCGCAGGTGAACCGCGTCGTCGAAACGCTGATTTCGGGCGACAAGCGGCTCGGAAACGTTGCGGTGCGCGGTGAGATTTCAAACTTTACCCACCAGTCCAAGACAGGGCATTTCTACTTCACACTGAAGGATGAGCAGACACAGCTAAAAGCGGTTATGTTCAGCTCTTATTCGGAGAAGGTGAAGTTCGCTCCGAAGGACGGGGACAAGGTTATCTGCCGCGGCGCGATAAAGGTCTATGCGCCGTATGGTGTGTATCAGATTTCCTGCACCGAGATGGAAGCGGAGGGCGAGGGCGAGCAGTCGCAGGCGCTGGAGGAGCTTCGCAAAAAGCTCGCTTCCGAGGGCGTGTTCTCGCAAAAGCGACCCCTGCCGAAACGACCAAAGACCGTTGCGGTTATCACATCGCCTGACGGCGCGGCGCTTCAGGATATCAAAAAGACGATTTCGCAGCGCTGCCCGATGGTAAAGCTGCTCGTTATTCCGTCGCTCGTTCAGGGCGCGGGCGCTGCCGCCAGCCTTGTAGAAAGCCTCGGCAAAGCGCAGAAAACCGACGCAGATGTAATCATTTTCGGGCGCGGCGGCGGAGCTTCCGAGGACTTGTCCGCGTTTAATGACGAGGGCGTTGTCCGCGCGGTTTATAAGAGCAGAATACCGACGATAAGTGCCGTTGGTCACGAGGTTGACATTTCGCTCAGCGATTTTGCTGCGGATATGACGGTGGCAACGCCTACTGCTGCTGCGGTGGCGGCGGTGCCCGATAAGAGAGAGCTTTTTACCGAGCTTGATTCGGCGCTCGACTATATCGCGGGCTGTACAACTAGGCTTCTCGCGAAAAAGGAGCAGCAGCTTTTGTCGCGCGCGGAGGTAATCAAAGCGCGCTCGCCCGAGAGCAGGATAAAAGCGTGGGAAACGCGGCTTAGTGCGCTTTCGGATACAATTTCGCTGAAAACGCACTCGAAACTTGAGCTAGCCGAAAAGAACCTTATGCGAAAGGCGGAGGTGATTTCCGCGCTCGACCCGCTCGGGGTGCTTGCGCGCGGGTACTCCGTCGTATACAGCGGCGGGCGGATAGTTTCCGACGCAGCGGTGCTGTCAAAGGGCGACAGCGTAAGCATAAAGCTTAACCGCGGCACTCTTACCGCGGAGATAACTGACATAAACGAGGAATAATATAATGGATTTTGAAAATTCTATGAAGCGGCTGTCGGAGATTTCAGACCGTATGAGCGGTGCTGACCTTCCGCTAGAGGAGTCTGTGAAGCTTTACGCCGAGGCTGCGCAGCTTGTAAAGGACTGCAAGGAGTACATCGAAAACGCGAAGCTGCGCGTAGAGCAGCTTGAGCGGGGCGGCGAAGTATGAGCGAGGTAAAGGAAACGCTCTCGTTTTACGCACAGATGACCGAAGAAGCACTCGAAAAGTACCTTCCCGAGATAAACTGCCTTCAGCAGAACGTTATAAAGGCGGCACGCCACAGCCTTACCGCCGGTGGAAAGCGCATTCGTCCCGCACTGGTTATGGAGTTCTGCCGCGTCTGCGGCGGCGAGCCGGAAACCGCTTTGCCCGTTGCCTGCGCAATTGAGATGATGCACACGTTCTCGCTTATTCACGATGACCTGCCGTGTATGGACAACGACGATATGCGCCGCGGAAAGCCGAGCTGCCACAAGGCGTTCGGAGAAGCGACCGCGCTGCTTGCGGGCGACGCGCTTGCTATTCTCCCCGCGCAGATTATTGCTTCCGCCGCGCTAAAAGGCACTTTGTCAAGCGAAGCGGCGCTGAAAATAATCGAGCTTTTAGGCGAGCGCGCGGGAATTTTCGGTATGATAGGCGGACAGGTTATCGACCTCGAAAACGAGGGAAAACAGCCCGAAACGGGCGTTATTCTTGAAATGTACCGTATGAAAACGGGCGCGCTGCTGGAGTTTTGCTGCCGCGCGGGCTGTATTGCTGCGGGCGCGGGTGCCGAAAAGCAGCTTTCCGCGGGAAGCTATGGGCAGCGGCTGGGACTTGCGTTTCAGATTATCGACGACATTCTCGACATCACCGCCGACGAAAAGCTTCTCGGAAAGCCTGTCGGCAGCGACGCCGAGAGCGGGAAATACACCTACGTCAGCGCTGTCGGCGTTGACAGAGCGCGCGCCGAGGCGGAGAGGCTCACAAAGGAGGCGGAGAGGTTCCTGTCAGACTTCTCCGACAACGCTTTTCTGACAGGTCTTACGGAGCTGCTGTTGAAGCGTGATTACTGATTCCGGGAGGGTATGGCAGAAGAAAATGAACATTTTTATGATAAATCCCATTATGACGGTTGGCGCAATTTCTTGGGCAGCCGCGCAGCTTATCAAAACGATTCTCTATGCGATAAAGTTCAGAACCTTTAATCCCGAGCGCATTTTCGGCGCGGGCGGAATGCCATCGTCACACTCGGCGCTCGTCGTGTCTGTCGCTTTGTACACTCTTCGCAGCGAAGGCGTGCGAAGCCCTTTCTTCGCGTTTTCAATGCTGCTTGCGGCAATCGTTATCTACGACGCGATGAGTGTTCGCTACAACGCGGGACTTCACGCAAAGGAGCTTAACCGCCTGCGCCGCGTTATCGACGATATTGACGACGAGCTGTCGCAGCTTGCGGGCGACGACGAGGTGGAGCTTGACGAGCTTACCGAGCGCAAGGATTTCAAGGAGTTCCTCGGTCACACTCCGATAGAGGTGCTTGCCGGCTCGCTTTTAGGAATAATAATAGCAATGGTTTTCCCGCTTGCGTGACGGAGGAAATATGTATCTTAACGACAGCATAAGTCATGATGTAATAAAAGAAATGACTGCTCCGCAGCTTCGCGCTCTTTGCAAGGAACTGCGGAGTGCAATATTGCTTACCGTAAACGAAAACGGCGGGCATCTTGCGTCAAATCTCGGCACGGTGGAGCTTACGGTGGCGCTTCACGCGGTGTTTGACGTGCGCGGCGACGACAAGCTGCTGTGGGACGTCGGACATCAGACGTATGCCCACAAGCTGCTTACGGGACGGTTTTCCTCGTTCGACACGCTTCGCAAAAAGGACGGCATATCCGGCTTTGCAAGACCGAGCGAGTCGAAGCTTGACGCGTTTATCTCGGGTCACAGCAGCACGTCGGTGTCTGCTGCTTTTGGTTTTGCGATGGCAAAGCGGCTGAAGGGTGAAGCCGGCTCGGTTGCGGCGGTAATCGGCGACGGCGCGCTTACGGGCGGCTTGGCATATGAGGGACTTAACAACGCGGGAAAAAGCTCCGCACCGCTTACCGTTGTGCTAAACGACAACGCGATGTCCATCAGCAAAAGCACGGGCGCGCTTGCGCGGTATCTCGCGCACGTTCGCTCAACGCGGAAATACTACACCGCGAAGGAGCGGGTGAAGTCCGCGATTTCTTCCGTGCCGCTGGTCGGAAAGCCGCTGGAGCGTGCGGTTAAAAACGCGAAGGATATCGTAAAGGACGCGCTTTACGACAGCTCAAACCTATTCGAGAATCTCGGCTTTTCCTATATCGGTCCCGTAAACGGTCACAATATCGAGGACCTTATCGAAGCGCTTTCGGTGGCAAAGCTTATGCACAGACCCTGCGTGGTGCACGTTTTCACGACAAAGGGCAAGGGCTGGAAGCCCGCCGAAGAAAACCCCGGCGAATACCACGCCGTACTTCCTGCGGGGCGCGCAAAGCCGCCCGCCGCGCCGACCTGCTCGGAGGTTTTCGGGCGGGAGCTTGAGCGGCTCGCAAAGAGCGACAGCAGGATTTGCGCGATAACCGCGGCGATGAAATACGCCACGGGGCTGAACTACTTCAGCCATTCGTTTCCGTCGCGCTTTTTCGACACGGGAATTGCCGAGCCGCATTCTATCACGTTTGCCGCTGGGCTTTCCTGCGCGGGAATGACGCCTGTTTTTGCGGTGTATTCGACGTTTTTGCAGCGCTGCTTTGACCAGCTGCTTCACGACTGCGCAATCGACAGTACGCATATCGTGCTTGCGATTGACCGCGCGGGCTTTGTCGGCGAGGACGGCGAAACACATCAGGGCATTTTTGATGTGCCTATGCTTCGCACGATACCAAATACCACGATATATTCCCCCGCAGCGCCCTCGGAGATAAAGCGCTGCCTTCGCAAAGCTATATATGACGACAAGGGGATAGCCTGCGTGCGCTATCCGAAGGGAGTTCTCAGCGAGGACGGGATTTCTCCCGCTACGGATTATTCGCGTGCTTGCGGTAAGCTACGGCAGGATTTCGCGCAGCGTATCTAAAGCAGCGCGTGCTGCGGGCGCTGATTTCCTGCGGCTGGTTCAGATTTCTCCTATTCCGAGGCGTGTTATGGAGCGTATGCTTGGGTACAAGCGGGTCGTTTTCTTTGAGGAAGGCTCGGTGCGCGGCGGCGTCGGAGAGGGCATAATGGCGGCGCTGGCTGCAATGGGCGGCGTTGTCGGAGAGGTTGTCGGCGCGGACAATCGTTTTATCCCCGCGGCAACGGTTGAGCAGCAGCTCGAGATGTTCGGGCTGGACGAAAAGAGTATACTTGCGCGGCTGCAAAAGCCGTCGAAATAGTGGAGGTTTCTCAATGCGGCTTGATGTTTACCTTACCGAAAAAGGAATATGCAAAAGCCGCACGGCGGCGCAGGCGCTGATAAAATCGGGCGGCGTCGAGGTCCGCGGGAAGGTGTGCGAAAAGCCCTCCGCAGAGGTGGACGAGGGTATGCAGATTTGCGTCGTCGGCGAGCAGCTGCGCTATGTCGGCAGGGGCGGGCTAAAGCTTGAAAAGGCGCTTTTCGAGTTCGGGATAGAGCTTAGCGGGCGGCTTTGCCTTGACATAGGCGCGTCAACGGGCGGCTTCACGGATTGTATGCTTCAGCACGGGGCGGCGCGCGTTTTCGCGGTAGATGTTGGTTCCGGTCAGCTTGACGAGAAGCTAAGAAGTGACAGCCGCGTGGTTTCCCTCGAGAAAACGGATATACGCAGCTTTTCGTTTGAGCGCTGGCCCGAGGCGCAACATGGCGCTGATTTTATCGGGACGGACGTTTCGTTTATCTCGCTGAAGCTGATTTTCCCGCACATAATGCGGCTGCTGAAAAGCGGCGGAAGCGCGGTAGTGCTGATAAAGCCACAGTTTGAGGCGGCGACCGCCCTTTGCGCGGGCAAAAGCGCAATCGGGAAAAACGGCGTTGTACGCGACGCGAAAATCCGCAGGAAAATAGCTGACGAGCTTGTAGTCTTTGCGCGGGAGTGTGGCTTTCAGGTAATGGGCTTTACCGAAAGCCCGATAACCGGTGGCGACGGAAACGTGGAATACCTGATGTACCTTCAAAAAACTGTCTGAAAGGAGCAAGCTATGGAAAAAAATGTACTTATCGGATGCAACGGCGCAAACCCCGTGTCGGTTTCGCTCTGCGGTAAGATTTGCTCTCTTTTGGCAGCGGCGGGAATGACCCCCTGCGTCTGCGCAGACGACAGCGACTTTGCCGATGTGCTTGACGTTAAGGTAATCGACAGCATAGAGGAATGCAGCTATGTCGTGACCGTCGGCGGCGATGGGACTATCATAAAATGGGGCAAGCTTGCGGCGGTATACGGGATTCCGCTGCTTGGCGTTAATATGGGCAGGCTTGGGTTTATGGCGACGCTTGAGCCTTCGGAAATAGAGCGCATACCGACCCTTTTGCACAGCTGCTCGCGCCGCAGCCGCCGTATGCTTATGGAGTGCAGAATTTTCCGCGACGGAAAGGAACTTCTTAACGGGCTTGCGCTCAATGACGTGGTTATTTCCCGCGACATCACCTCGAAGCTGCCCGAGTTTGACATATTCTGCGAGCGCGGCGATATTGTCAATGAAGTGTCAAAGCTTCGCGCCGACGGCGTAATTCTAAGCACACCGACAGGCTCCACCGCCTATTCTCTCTCGGCGGGAGGACCGATTTTAGCACCAGAGCTTCAGTGCATTGAGCTTACCGCGCTCTGCCCGCACACGCTGTTTAACCGCCCGATGATTTTCTCGGCAGAGCAGCGTGTGTTTGTAAAGCTAAGAAGTTATCACAACAGCCGCGTAAGCGTCAGCATTGACGGCGTAGGCGGGATTGCATTTTCAGAGGGCGATGAGCTGTGGCTGTCGAAAAGCGAGCATACGCTGGAGCTTCTCGAGGCGGGCGACGGTTTCTACGGTGCGGTCAACAACAAGCTTATGACACCGCTCAAGTGATTTCGTGCAGTTACTTTTGGAGGAAGAACTATGGATAAAAGGCTTCGGCATAAGGCTTTGCTGAAAATAGTTTCGGAAAACGCCGTGGAAACACAGGAGGAGCTTCGCTTTTTTTTGCAAAAGGCGGGCTTTGACGTTACGCAGGCGACGGTATCCCGCGATATGCGCGAGCTTAAGCTTAACAAGGGCATAAACAGCGACGGGATAAACTGCTACTTTGCCGAGGGCGCGGGTCACGATGTACTGTACAACGATATGTTTGCAAAATCGGTAACAATGATAGATTACGCGATGAACACCGTCGTCGTGAAATGCCACCCGGGGCTTGCTTCCGCGGCGGGAAAGGTGATAGACGAGCAGAGCCTCGGCTTTGTCGTGGGTACAATCGCGGGCGACGACACCGTGTTTGTGCTTACCCGCTCGGAAAACCACGCGGTACAGCTCGCCGAGCAGCTTAAACGAATGACAAAACGATAGGAGGGAAAGCCCGTGCTTCGGGAGCTTTCGATAGAAAATCTTGCGGTAATTGAAAAGGCGTCTGCTCGGTTTGGGGACAACTTTAACGTTTTCACCGGCGAAACGGGCGCGGGAAAATCCATACTTATCGGCGGAATTAACGCGATTTTGGGACAGCGCACGACAAAGGACATAGTCCGCACGGGCGCGCAGAAGGCGGTCATCACCGCGCTTTTCGACGATATCCCAAAGGCGGTTGAACAAAAGCTTTCCGAGCTTGGGTATGACACGACCGACGGGGAGCTTTTGCTTATGCGCGAAATAAGCGCGGACGGAAAAAGCGCCGCGCATATCAACGGCAGAACCGCAACCGCAGCGCTGCTGAAGGAAATCGGCTCTATGCTGGTGGACGTTCACGGTCAGCACGAAAACCGCATACTTATGTCAAACGACAAGCAGCGCGAAATCCTCGACAGCTACGGCAATATTGCCCCCGCGCTTGCGGAGTACCGCGAGAAGTTCCGCGCGTTTTCCTCTGTCGCGAAGCGGCTTGCGGCGCTTCGCAAGGAAAAGGAAACCGTGTCGCTGAAAACCGCGCAGCTTACTTCCACTATTGAGGAGCTTGAAGCGCTTAATATCGGAAAGGGCGACGGCGACGCGCTTGAACAGGAGCTTGCGCGCGTAAGAAATGCCGCGAAAATTCAGCAGGCGCTTTACAGCTCCTACCTCTGCCTTGACGCGGAGGAGTCGCCCGCAGCGCTGGATATGCTCCGAAACGCGAGGGCGCAGCTTGGCGCAGCGGCGGCTTTTGACCCTGCTGCAGAGGAGCTTGCGCAGCGTCTTGACGAAATAATTCCCGAGGCGGAGGACATTGCCGCGGAGATATCTTCTCTTATGGGGCGCGGCGACAGCCCCTCGCGCGAGCGGGAGCTGTCGGATAAGGTTTCCGCGCTGAAGCACGCGCGGCGCAAGTACAACAAGGATTACGACGAGCTGGTGGACTATCTCGACGCCTGCCGCGCCGAGCTTATGGAGCTTGACGGACTTGACGATGAGCTGGAAACGCTTTCCGCGAAAAAGCGCACACTTGCCGACGAGGTAAAGGCTCTGGCAGAAAAGATAACGGCGCTGCGGACTGCCGCCGCCGAAAAGCTGTCCGAGGAGATATGCGAGCAGCTTCGCTTTCTCGATATGAACAGCGTCCGCATTGTGATTTCGGTTACTCCCGACAAGGTTACGATAAACGGAATGGACGCGGTGGAAATGCTGATTTCCGCGAATGCGGGCGAGGAGCTTAAGCCGATAAACAAGATAGCGAGCGGCGGCGAGCTGTCGCGAATTATGCTTGCGATAAAGAGCGTTCTCGCCGACAACGACGATATCCCGACCCTTATTTTCGACGAGGTTGACGCGGGAATAAGCGGCAGGGCGGCGCAGAAGGTTGGGATAAAGCTTTACGAAACAGCGCGGCGGCGGCAGGTGCTTTGCATAACGCACCTGGCGCAGATTGCTTCAAAGGCAGACTGCCACCTGCTTATCGAAAAGCACACCGAAAACGACAGAACCTTTACGCACATCGAGGAGCTTGATTATGACGGGCGCTGCCGCGAGCTTGCGCGGATAATTGACGGCGCAGGCACGGGCGAAAGCAGCCTGCGTGCAGCAGAAGAAATGCTCCGCAGTAAATAGCGGGGCATTTTCACACATCATAGGGGAAAAGTTTTGGAAAAATCTATACTTTTACCACCTAATTTTCACAAAACAGGATTATACTATCATCATACAACGCGAGAGGGGCGGCAGAATGGCATACGGAAACACATACAAGCGGCACGAGCTTAAATTCGTGTTAAGCGAACAACAGTACCGCGCGGTGCGCGAGGCAATCTCACCGTATATGACCGCCGACGAGTACGGCAGGCACTCCATTCTGAACATCTACTGCGACAGCGAAAACAGCGAGCTTATTCGCCTGTCGCTCGGAAAGCCCGTTTACAAGGAAAAGCTTCGGCTTCGCACCTACGGCACGGCGACAGACGACGGCGATTCGTTCCTTGAGATAAAGAAGAAGTTCAAGGGCGTTGTATACAAGCGGCGCGTAAAGCTTCCGTACAAAACGGCGTTCTACTATATAACTAGCGGGCAACTTCCGCAGAGCGAGAACTTTTCTGTTAAGGATAGGCAGCAGCTTGCGGAGATTGACTATCTGATGAAGCGATTAAGCCTAAAGCCGAAAATCGTTATCTGCTACGACCGCCGCGCGTTTTACGGCAACGAGGACAGCGAGTTCCGCATACGCACATC
>SFHN01000068.1 GCA_004555635.1 [Eubacterium] saphenum | reverse complement strand
CAAGCGTTGCTTTTCGATTGTGCAATATGACGAAAAAGCGCGTTGCTTGTCCACACGGGAAGAATAATTCGGCGCTCCCCTTGATTTTTTCCGCGAGAAGTATTATAATGGTAATGTAAAAATTAAGGGCAAATGCCCCGTTATATGGAGGAAACAAAAATGGCAGAAATTCTCATCGAAACATCGGCGCGTCACATTCACGTTACGCAGGAAACTCTCGAAATCCTTTTCGGCAAGGGTCACGAGCTTACGAAGAAGAAGGACCTCTCCCAGCCCGGACAGTATGCGTGCGAGGAGCGCGTTACCGTTGTAGGCCCCAAGAAGGAGCTTGCAAACGTAAGCATTCTGGGTCCCGTTCGCCCCGCTGACCAGGTTGAGCTTTCGGCGACAGACGCGCGTTCTATCGGTCTTGGCATTGCTATCCGCGAGAGCGGCGACGTTGCGGGCACTCCCGGCTGCGTTCTGCGCGGCCCCGCAGGCGAGGTTGAAATCAAGGAGGGCGTTATCGTTGCAAAGCGTCATATCCATATGGTTCCCGAAACCGCAGAGAAGCTCGGTCTTAAGAACAAGGACGTTGTATGGGTTAAGTGCAACAGCAACGGCAGAACCGCTATCCTCGGCGACGTAGTTGTCAGAGTAAGCCCCTCTTTTGCTGACGCAATGCACATCGACACCGACGAGTCAAACGCTATCGGCGCTACCCCCGGAATGATGGGCGAAATCATCAAGGAGCTTTAATTTCGGCGTACATAATGCGCTCGCAATGAATACAGAAAAAACCCGAGAAGTATCTGCTTCTCGGGACTTTTTATGGGCAGTTTTTTTTGGCTTGAGGTATCACTTTCCGACTAAATAAGCTTTGATAGCTTCCTGCGCCGAGTTCCAATTGCGCTGCGGATTGTCTACTACAAATTTTTCGATTTGAAGCGCCGATAAAATCCGCAGCTCGCGCTCCTGCCGCTCTTTTAAGCAGCTTATGTAACCGTCAAAGCCTGCTGCGCCGATACTTTTTCCGTAGGCGCCGTTTATGTGGTAGTCGATAACCGCATCAAGCCAGCCGGGGCGTTCCGACGCCGCTTTTTTTACAGACTCGGCTATGTCGTCATTTTTCAGATAGATTACCGAGGGATTAAGCGGCAGGATAATATCAGCAATTTTTTCGATGTAGCACTTCTATTCCTCCTCCGAAAAGCCAAATCTCATCATCGTTTCGCACATCGGATTTTGAAGAAGCACGCAGTTGAACACATATACCGTGTCTTTATCGCAGCCGCGGACAAACTGCCGCCATTTCTCCAGCATAAGCGGCATTTCTTTTTCCCACGGCAGAAAATCGTAGATTTTATATTGCAGAAGCCTGTCAAACATCTCACCCGAATAATGAGAAAGCGACACAACCTCTTCCCTATCCGACAGAAGCCCCGCAGGGGCAAGCGCGTGAAATTCGTAGTCGGCAGGGTGGTTTCCCGTGCCCTCGTCAACATAGCAGACCTTTTCTTTCTGCTGCAAAACCGACGCTGCAAAAGCCGACGCAGTGCTTTTTCCCGAACAGGGTAAGCCTTCGATGATAAAAAGCCTGTTGTTCACTCGTGTTCTCCTTTCAGCGAATACAGGTTGGCTTTTACGGCGCGCCGTCCTTAATGCTCTCGCAAAACTCAAAGCGGATATCGCGCAGCTTCAGCCCGCTCTGCCCGAAATACAGGCGGCAGGTGATAAACCGCGAGTAAAGGCGGCTGTTTCTCTCAATCGAAACGAACTTGCCGTCGGTGCCGTTAAACGTGAACACGGCGCCCGGAAAGCCCGTTGTAAAGAACGTTACGGGAATTTGCGCGGTGCGGCTGCTGTCGGAGCTTGCGGTCAGCGTTACCTTGTACATACCGATTTTCTTCATATCAAGACCGAAAACATAGCTTGACCCACTCTTTGTTTCAACGTCGGAAAGCGGGATAACAAGCTCGCCGTCAACGTCGTAGAACTTTACATCGGCGGAGGACAAATCGTCCTCGTCGTTCGGGCGGTTTATTATCTCGATTTCGGGGCGGGACATTGCGTGGGTCTTCATCAGGAAGCGGCAGATGTTCGCCGCGCAGCGCTGAAGCTCGCCGCGCGTGAGCTTGCCCGCGCGCAGCTCTTCAAGCGTGTTGTCGCCCGCGGAGTTGTTCTCGCTGTCGGCACAGACCATATACACGTCGTTCTGCGCACGCGCCATTTGAGCGAGATTGTTCTGACGCTGCGGCTTGCCGCGCTCGTTTATGTCAGCCCACCAGTCAGTCATTACCATACCGTCAAAGCCCCACTCGCCGCGGAGAATTGTCGTACAAAGGTCGTAGCTGCCCGCTGTCCAAAGCCCGTTTACCGAGCCATAGGTGGTCATAACGGTGGTTGCTCCGCCGTCCTTTATTGCAATCTCAAAGCCCTTCAGATAAATCTCGCGGAGGGCGCGCTCGGAGGCTACCGTGTCTATAACGTGTCTGCCTGTTTCCTGATTGTTGCCGCAGAAGTGCTTTATCGTGCCGGTTACGCCCGCGCTGTGAAGTCCCTTTAGCTGAGCAGCAGCGGCAGTTCCCGTGAGGAACGGGTCCTCGCTGAAATACTCGAAGTTGCGTCCGTTAAGCGGGTGACGGTGGATATTTATTCCGGGGCCCAGCAGGCACTCGACATTGTTCGCGGCAACCTCAACGCCCGTATAGGAATACAGCCGCTCCAAAAGCTCGGTGTTGAACGTAGAAGCAAGCAGCGTTCCGTTCGGCAGCGAGAAAGCCTTCGTTCCGCAGTCAAGGCGCATACCCGACGGACCATCGTCGCAGCAGCCGCAGGGTATTCCTAGCGAAACAAGCTCCTTTGACACTCCGCCGAACGCTGCCGCCGTACCTGCGGTAACCTTCGGGCTGCCCATTCCCTCGGCGCGGATAATGCACGCAAGCGCCTCGTCGGTCATCTGCGCGACAAACTCGTCCATTGTGTTCTTTCCGCTCTTTACATCGACAAGCTTTATGCCCTTGTCGCCCGTCTGCGGGATTTCTGCGGGCAGGCGCTCTGCTCGGCGCTCATCCATATCCTTTGTGCAAAGCGGCGCAGGCTCAAACGCGAGTTCTCCGCCCTTGTTTACCATTCGGTCAAACGCCAGCACAGGTGCAAGCGCGGTTTCACACTGCTTTACAACCGTTTCGGGAAGCGAGAACGAGGCAGCGGACTGTGCCGAGCGGACATCGGTGCCGACGGCGATACCGTAGGTTCCGCCCTCGAGAATATAACAGAAGCGGTGACCCGTAACGCCGCTGTCGTCATAGGAAGCAAAGTCCTCGAGGTTTACGCAAATAGTAAGCGCCTGTTCCTCGCCGGGGTCAAGCGTGTTTGTCTTTGCATAGCCGCAAAGCGTGCGGAAAGGCTTTCCGAGTTTTCCCTGCGGAAGCTCGGCATATACCTGAACGACTTCCTTGCCGCTGACTTCTCCGATGTTCTTTACCTTAACGTCAACAACAACTCTTGTCTTGTCGTTCTTTACAGCCGTTGTCAGCGCAAAGCGCGTGTAGCTTAATCCAAAGCCGAACGGATAGCGCACCGCTTCAGGCTTAAACGTTTCAAAATAGCGATAGCCGACATAAATATCCTCGGCGTAGAAGTTGCGGGTTGCGTTACCGAAATAGGGTGTCGAGGGATAATCCGCAACGGTTTTTGCGATAGTATCGGGCAGCTTTCCGCTCGGGGAAACGCGTCCCGTAAGGACGTCCGCCGTGCCGAGTCCGCCCTCCATTCCGCCCTGCCAAGCGTACATAAGCGCGTCGGGCTTAATTTCATCAGCCCAGCCCATATCAATTATTCCGCCGACGTTCAGAACGACTGTCATCTCAGAAAACGCCGCGCGGACGTTTTTCAGCATAGAAAGCTCGGTTTCGGTAAGCATATAGCTGCCGCCGCGCTCCGACTGGTCCTGCTCCTCGCCCGCGGTTCTGCCGATAATGCAAAGCGCAGCGGTTGACTTTTCGGCAATCCTTGCCGCAAGCTCTGCCGATACGGGCATTTCCGCCTGCGACCACGGCTCGCCGCCCCAGCCTACGCCATAGTCAACGGGGTTATCCTTTTTCCACTCGGCGTAGATATCGCGCAGCTCGGAGCATAGCGTAACGCCGCACTCTGTAAGCCCCTCGGGGATATTCCACACCTTAGATACGTTTACCATACCGCCAGAGCCTGTGCCGCTCTTATAATAGTGGTCCTGCATTCTGCCGAAAACCGCCACGACGGCGTCCTTTTTCAGCGGAAGCGCGCCGTTGTTTTCGAGCAGTACGACGCCCTCTGCGACCGCCTCTCGAGCGGCCTCGCGGTATTTGTTCCAATCGAGTGTAAGCTTTGCCATAGATACCCTCCGTTTTGTGATATTCTTTTCGGGAATTTATGCGCTCCCTTTGCGCTGTTCAGATAAAGAAACCTACTACACACAGCCGTTGTAATCGTTTACAGAATGTGAGAAATTTCTAACGTGAAACAACTTTGTGTACAAGTTTATTATAACATAACGTTTAGAAAAGTCAAGTGGCATTATATCGGGAATATGATATTTTTATCTCATATTTGTTCCGATAGTTTTCAGGCGGTCACATAACCGTTTTTTTTGCGTGAAAGCTTTGTTCGGGCTTGACTTTTTCCGTGGGCTTTGTTATAATGCAAGAGTAAAAGGGTAGGTTTTGCCCAAGCGGAAACATCTGAAAAAGGAGAAACCCGAAATGACAATAGAACAGCTTCAGAATACGATAATAAAAGCTAAAAAGGAACACGACGTGTGCATTCTCGCGCACAGCTATCAGTCGCGCGAAATTTGCGAGATTGCCGATATCGTTGGCGACAGCTTCAAGCTGTCCGTCGAGGCTCAGAAGTGCCATAACAGCACTATTCTGATGTGCGGCGTGCGCTTTATGGCGGAAACCGCAAAGCTCCTCTCCCCCAACAGGCGCGTTCTGCTTGCCAATCCCGAGGCGGGCTGCCCGATGGCGGAGCAGTTTACCCCCGATGATGTACGGGAGTTCAAGAAAGACCACCCCGACTACTACGTTGTAAGCTACATAAACACGACAGCGGCGCTGAAATGCGTGACCGATGTCTGCGTGACTTCGTCCTCCGCGGTGGAAATCGTCAGCGGGCTGAAACAGCAAAACATTCTCTTTATCCCCGACATCAACCTCGGCAGCTTTGTAAAAAAAGCCTGCCCCGACAAGAATATCGTGTGCTGGAACGGCGGCTGCCCCGTACACAGCAAAATGACCGCGGCGGACGTTGCGGCGGCGCGCGAAAAGCTGCCCGACGCAAAGCTTCTGGTTCACCCCGAATGTCCCGCAGAGGTCTGCGAGGGTGCTGATTCCATCGGCTCAACCGCAGGGATTATTAACTACGCGAGAAAGTCCGATGCCGAGCGCTTCATCATCGGAACGGAAAACAGCATTGGCTGTCAGCTTAGCTACGAAATGCCAGAGAAGAAGTTCATAAACCTTTCAAAGAACCTAATCTGCGCGGATATGAAGCTGACAACGCTTGTTGACGTGCTTAATGCGATAAACGGCAAAGGCGGCGAGGAGATTACATTCGACCCCGAAACCGCAAGCGCTGCGCGCCGCTGCATTGACGAGATGATAAGGCTGGGCGGCTGATGAAAAAGGGCGTATTTTTCGACCTTGACGGAACGCTGTGGGACAGCGCGGAAAATGTCTGCAGGGCGTGGAACGAGGTGTTTTCGAGCCGTATTCCGCAGCTTCACAAAACGATAACCGTTCCCGAACTTCACGGCTATATGGGTAAGACGCTTGACGATATAGCAGCGCTTATGTTCCCTGATATAGGAAGCGAAAAGCGTATGGAGATTATGAACGCCGCCTGCGACAATGAGAACGCATACCTCGCGAAGCACGGCGGAGTGCTGTATCCCGATGTTACAAGTACGCTCGAAAAACTCCGTGAGCGGTACAGCCTGTACATCGTCAGCAACTGTCAGGCAGGGTATATCGAAACATTTCTCGGGTTCTACGGGCTGGGCTATCTTTTTGAGGATTTTGAGTGCCCGGGAAGAACGGGACAGGGCAAGGCTGCGAACATAAAGCTTGTTATGGAGAGAAACGGCGTTTCGCGCGCGGTGTATATCGGCGACACGCAGGGCGACCTTGACGCTTCAGACGAAGCAGGCGCTGCGTTTATCCATGCGGCATACGGCTTCGGCACGGTAAACCGCGATACGCCGCAGGTTCTTAGCTTCGGAGAAATCCCTGCCGCCGCAGACGAGATATTAGGCAAGTAACGAAAAAACAGCAGAGAAAAGCCGCATATAAAAGTAAAGTCCGAGAAAACCGCGCAGGTTTCTCGGACTATTTTTCGTACCGATAAACCTGTTACTGTTTGTCAAGCCCTTTTCTGAAAAAACTCATAATTTTTCGGTAAATAAATGGCATAAAAACAAAGCCGAAAAAATCATTGTTTTTCAAAACGGAGTATATTTCTCGCTTTTCTTTACAGAATAACCAAAAAGGAGTGAAGAAAATGGACATTCTAAAGGTTTCTCTTACAGCATTAGCAAGCGTTATTACGCTGTTTTTGCTGACAAAGCTTATGGGAAACAAGCAGATTTAACAGATGAGTATGTTCGATTACATTATCGGAATTTCGATAGGCTCAATCGCCGCAGAGTTTGCAACGGAGATTGAAAATCCCGAAAGAACGCTTATCGCAATGCTGATTTACGCGATGATTGCTTTCGCAGTATCCGTTCTCACGGGAAAGTCAACCCGGCTGCGGAAAATCGTCAACGGAAAGCCGATTATCCTGTTCGACAAGGGCAAGCTGT
>SFHN01000067.1 GCA_004555635.1 [Eubacterium] saphenum | reverse complement strand
CGCAAAGCGCTTTATACTCATTATATTATACCGCACCGCGCGATTTTTGTCATCACCTTTTTGGGTGATATTAACTGCCGATGAAAAAACGAGCTTTCGTTTCGCGAAATCTCCGCTGACTATTATGCCGATAACAGCGCCGGCGCAGCTATGTTTTTAATAAGCATACGGCGCCTTGTAATTTCGACAAAAGAACCCTTGACAAACGCCAGCCGATGTGCTATAATTACTATGTAATGCGGATATAGTTTATCGGTAAAACATTAGCTTCCCAAGCTGAGGTGGTGGGTTCGACTCCCATTATCCGCTCCACTAGCCGTCGAGCAAAAGCTCGACGGCTTTCTGCGTTTATCGCATTATGCGCTTCGAACAAAACCGTAAAAAATGCCGCACAAAAAACCGCCTCGAGTTTCCCCGAGGCGGCGTATTTATTAGTTTCGTATGCCTGTTTTGTTATTCGTTCAGCGCGCATTATGCCATCATTTGTCCTTGTGGATTTTTTCCTCGAACTTGTTCTTGGCGGGCATATCAGGTACGGGAACGGGATATTCGCCCGTAAAGCACCCGCAGCAGAAGCCACAGCTTGCTTCCGGAGCGAGCTTTTTCACTGCGTCCTCTGAAAGATACGCAAGGCTGTCTGCGCCGATGATATCGCGAATTTCCTCAAGGCTGTGGCTGCAAGCAATGAGGTTTTCCTGCGAATCGACGTCGGTGCCGAAATAGCACGGGTATCTGAACGGCGGCGAGGATATTCTGACGTGAACCTCCGCCGCGCCCGAATCGCGAAGCAGCCGAACAATTCGCTCGGAAGTAGTTCCGCGCACTATCGAATCGTCTATCATAACAATGCGCTTGCCGCTGATTGCGGGGCGGATTGCGTTCAGCTTTATGCGCACGGTGTTTTCGCGCTCGCTCTGCTCGGGCTTTATGAAGCTTCTGCCGATGTATTTGTTCTTGACAAAGCCTATGCCGTAGGGTATTCCGCTTTCTTCGGAATAGCCGAGAGCCGCGTCAATTCCCGAGTCGGGAACTCCGATAACCATATCGGCGTCAACGGGACTTTCCTTTGCGAGAAATCTGCCCGCGCGCTTTCTTGCCTCGTGAACGGAAGCTCCCTCGATAGCCGAATCGGGGCGCGCAAAGTAGATGTACTCGAAAACGCAAAGGCTGCTTTGTTTTCCGCAATGCTTCGTGCAGGAGTGAACCCCCATTTCGTCAATAGTTACGATTTCTCCGGGGAGAATGTCGCGCACGAACTCATATCCCGCGCACTCGACAGCACAGCTTTCGCTTGCAACCGCCCAACCGCTTTCGTTTTTGCCCAACACGAGCGGGCGGAAGCCGTTAGGGTCGCGGAACGCAATCAGCTTTGTCGCGGTCATAAGCAGGCAAGAATATGCGCCCTTGATATCGCGCATTGCCTTTTCAACCGCTTCCTCGGTGGAAGCCGAGTTAAGTCGCTCGGAAACTATCTTGTAGGAAATCGCCTCGGTGTCGCTTGTGCCGTGGAATATCGCGCCCGACAGCTCAAAGCTGCGGCGCAGTTCCTCAGCGTTGGTGAGGTTTCCGTTGTGCGCAAGGGCGAGGTTGCCCTTGATATGACGCACAACCAGCGGCTGTATGTTGGAGTGGTTGCTGCCGCCGGTGGTAGAATAGCGGACGTGACCGATTGAGATGTTTCCTTCGCCCAGAGCGTTAAGCTGCTCCCTGCCGAAAACCTCGTTTACAAGCCCGTCGCCCTTCTTGTGGCGGAAAACGCCGTCGTCGCACAGCGCTATGCCACAGCTTTCCTGCCCGCGGTGCTGAAGGGCGTACAGCCCAAGGTAAACCCTGTCTGCCGCCCTGAACTGCCGCGTGCTGTATACTCCGAAAACGCCGCACTCCTCGTGAATACCGCCGAACATCAGCGTACTCCGAACAGAAGCTCGCCGTATGTCGGGAACGGCCAGTAATCGGAAGCGGTCAGCTTCTCGGCTGCGTCAACGTTCTTTCTGAGCTCTGCCATTGCGGGGATAACCTCGTCCTTGCAGAAGAACGCCTGCTTCTCGCTGTCGGAAATCTTTGCGAACTCCTCTGCCTTGCCCTCGAGAGCGCGCAGTGCCTTGTATGCGCCGTCGCAAAGCTCTGTAAGACGAGCAGCGGTATCCTTTTCGTATGCGCCGGAAGCGTTTGCGTTAAGCTCGGCTATGTACGCGCTGATTGCGGGAAGAATCTGCTGATATGCCATCTCTATCATCGTCTGCGCTTCGATATTGATAAGCTTGCAGTAGGTTTCGAGGTTAATCTCGTGACGGGACTTAAGCTCCTCCTCGGAGTAAACCTTGTGGTTTGTGAACAGCGCAACATTCTTAGGGCTGAGGAACTCTGCGAGCGCGTCGGGAGTGGTCTTGAGGTTAAGCAGACCTCTGCTTTCGGCTGTCTTAATCCAAGCATCGTCATAGCCGTTGCCGTTGAAGATGATACGCTTGTGCTCGGTGATAACACGCTTGATAAGATCGTGAAGAGCTGCATTGAAGTCCTCTGCGCCCTCAAGCTCATCGGCAAACTGCTTCAGTTCCTCTGCGGCTGCGGTGTTGAGAATGGTGTTGCAGCCTGAAATAGAGTTTGCGGAGCCGAGCATACGGAACTCGAACTTGTTGCCCGTAAATGCGAACGGAGAGGTTCTGTTTCTGTCGGTGGAGTCCTTTGGGAACTTCGGAAGAACGTGTACGCCGACCTTGAGAAGTTCCTTCTCCTTAACGCCGTAGGGAGTATCGTTCTCAATTGCGTCAAGAATCTCGGTAAGCTCGTTGCCGAGGAAGATGGAAACTACTGCGGGAGGCGCCTCGTTTGCGCCAAGACGGTGGTCGTTGCCCGCGGAAGCCACCGATACGCGCAGCAAGTCCTGATACTCGTCAACTGCCTTTATTACCGCGCAGAGGAACAGCAGGAACTGTGCGTTTTCGTGGGGAGTTTCGCCCGGCTCGAGAAGGTTAACGCCGGTGTTGGTGCTGATAGACCAGTTGTTGTGCTTACCGGAGCCGTTTACGCCGTCAAAGGGCTTTTCGTGAAGCAGGCAGACAAGGCCGTGCTTCTTCGCAACCTTCTGCATAATCTCCATCGTAAGCTGGTTGTGGTCGGCAGCGATGTTTGTTGTTGTAAAGATAGGAGCAAGCTCGTGCTGTGCGGGAGCAACCTCGTTATGCTCCGTCTTTGCGAGAATGCCGAGCTTCCAAAGTTCATCGTTAAGTTCCTTCATATACGCCTGAACGCGGGGCTTGATTACGCCGAAGTAGTGGTCTTCCATTTCCTGACCCTTCGGAGGCTTTGCGCCGAACAGCGTTCTGCCTGTATAAATAAGGTCCTTTCTCTGGTCGTACGCTTCCTTGTCCACAAGGAAATACTCCTGCTCGGGACCAACCGTTGTGCGAACATAGTCAACATCTGTGTTTCCGAAAAGCTTAAGCACGCGAAGCGCCTGCTTGTTTACCGCTTCCATAGAGCGCAGCAGAGGAGTCTTCTTGTCGAGCGCCTCGCCGCCGTAGGAGCAGAACGCGGTGGGAATGCAAAGCACGCCGTCCTTGATGAATGCGAAAGAGGTGGGATCCCACGCGGTGTAGCCTCTTGCCTCAAAGGTTGCACGAAGTCCGCCCGAGGGGAAGCTGGAAGCGTCGGGCTCGCCCTGAATAAGCTCCTTGCCCGAGAACTCCATAATAACATTTCCGCCCGACGCGGGGGTGATAAAGCTGTCGTGCTTCTCTGCGGTGATACCGGTCATAGGCTGGAACCAGTGGGTGTAATGGGTTGCGCCCTTTTCAACCGCCCAGTCCTTCATAGCGTTTGCGACTACCGCCGCAGCCGATGCGTCAAGGCGCTTGCCGTGGTTAATGGCAGCCTGTACCTGCTTGTAGACTTCCTTGGGAAGCCGAGCTTTCATCACGTCCTCATTAAATACGTTTTCGCCGAAATAGTCTGTCACTGCTTTCATAGTCGTTCACCTTTCGTTGTTGGGAGAAAAATGCGGGCTTCTGCAAGAAGCTGTCAAAAAACATTCACGCTTTCTCCGTTATATTTCGTGGAAGGGGTCGCTTTTGTGCTGATTTGTTTCCACACTTCGGATTATACCACCAAAAATGGCGTTTGTCAAGATGTTTTTGCAAGTTTTTTCCGAGCTCATTTCGTTTATCAGGTTTTCTTTCATATTTTATAAATGCATTTTCTCAAAAGCTTCTGCAAGAATATTTGTGCATTGTGCTGTAACACAAGCACAGAAATCGGCGTTTTGTATGGTTAATTCCACGAAAGTGCAAGCCACATGCTATTTTCCTGCAATTTTCACTTGACATTTTTGCAAGTTTGGAATATCATAAATTCATAACACGCAACGAGCGAGCCAAAAAGCAGCTCCGTTTCGGAAAGGAAAGGTAGCACATAATGAACTATAAAGAAGGCGAGATACGCATTCCCTCGGGCTGTGCGATTTCGGGCTTTATCAGCAAGAACGGCAACCGCCTTAACGGCGCCGACATCGTAAAGTCGATTTCCTATATGCACGACCGCTCAAACGGTCTGGGAGGCGGCTTTGCGGGATACGGAATCTACCCCGAATACAAGGACCACTACGCATTTCACATCTTCTACGACTCCAACGAGGCGCGCACCAAGACCGAGGAATTCCTCGACCAGCACTTCGACGTAATCAACCTCAGCCGCATTCCGACGCGGGCTGTCCCCGAGATAAAGGACGAGCCGCTCATATGGCGCTACTTCGTTGACCCGCGCCCAACAAAGCTGAACGCTTCGCAGCTCGACGAGAAGGAATACATAGTTAAATGCGTTATCCGCATTAACACCGATATAGAGGGCGCATATGTGTTCTCAAGCGGCAAGAATATGGGCGTTTTCAAGGCAGTAGGCTATCCCGAGGACGTCGGCAAGTTCTATCGCCTCGAGGAATACGAGGGCTACGCCTGGACCGCTCACGGAAGATACCCCACGAACACTCCCGGCTGGTGGGGCGGCGCGCACCCGTTTGCGCTGCTCGACTACTCGATAGTTCACAACGGCGAGATTTCCTCCTACGACGCAAACAGGCGCTTCATCGAAATGTTCGGCTATAAGTGCTCGCTGCTGACGGATACCGAGGTAATCACCTACATCTTCGACTGGCTCAACAGAAAGCAGAAGCTCCCGTTAGAGGATATCGCTTCGGTTATCGCCGCGCCGTTCTGGGAGAAAATTGACCTCATAGCAAAGACAGACCCCGAGCGTGCCGCAAAGCTGAGATACCTCAGACAAGCGATGTCGGGGCTGCTGATTACCGGTCCGTTCTCGATTATACTCGGCTATACGGGCGGCATTATGGCGCTAAACGACAGGCTTAAGCTTCGCTCGATGGTGGTTGCGGAAAAGGACGACATCACCTACATCGCGAGTGAGGAATGCGCAATACGCGCAATCTGCCCCGAAGTGGACAGCATTCGGTCGCCCGGAGGCGGCGAGCCGATTATCGCAAATCTCAATGAGGAGGGCAGAAAGAAATGCCTGTAAATTTATATCCCGCTGATTTTGAAGTTATCCGCAACCCCGACAGGTGCATAAAATGCCGCGCCTGCGAGCGCCAGTGCGCCAACGAGGTACATATATACGACGAAGAGTTCGGAAAAATGCTCGCAAGAGAGGAAAGATGCGTTGACTGCCAGCGCTGCGTCACCATCTGCCCCGTAAACGCGCTGAAAATCCGCCGCAACGAAAACGAATTCAAGCAGGGCAAGAACTACACCCAGCAGCTTATGCTCGAAAACTACCGTCAGGCGGACACGGGCAGCGTTCTGCTGTCATCTATGGGCAACCCGCAGGACTACCCCGTTTACTGGGACAAAATCCTGCTGAACGCTTCGCAGGTTACAAACCCGCCTATCGACCCGCTGAGAGAGCCGATGGAAACAAAGGTTTTCCTCGGAAAGAAGCCGAAATCGCTCAAATTCAAGGAGGACGGATCGCTTGACACAACGCTCCCGCCGTCGCTCGAGCTTAACGTGCCGATTATGTTCTCGGCGATGTCCTACGGTTCTATCTCAAAGAACGCGCACGAGTCGCTTGCAAGAGCCGCAGAGGAGCTTGGCATTTACTACAACACAGGCGAGGGCGGTCTGCACAAGGAATTTTACAAGTACGGCGCAAACACGATTGTTCAGGTAGCTTCGGGACGTTTCGGCGTTTTCAGCGACTATCTGAACGCGGGTGCAGCTATCGAAATTAAAATGGGACAGGGTGCAAAGCCCGGTATCGGCGGACATCTCCCCGGTGAGAAAATCCGCGAGGACGTTTCCGCAACCCGTATGATTCCTATGGGCACGGACGCTATCTCCCCCGCCCCGCACCACGACATCTACTCTATCGAGGATTTGCGCCAGCTTATCTTCTCGATAAAGGAAGCAACCGAGTACAAGAAGCCCGTTATGGTCAAGATAGCCGCCGTTCACAACGTAGCGGCAATCGCTTCGGGCGTTGCGCGCTCGGGCGCGGACATCATCGCAATAGACGGCTTCCGCGGCGGTACGGGCGCGGCTCCGTCAAGAATACGCGACAACGTTGGCATTCCGATTGAGCTTGCGCTCGCGGCGGTCGACGGCAGGCTTCGCCACGAGGGTATCAGAAACGAGGTTTCGATTGTTGCGGCAGGCTCGATAAGGTGTTCCTCCGACGCGGTAAAGGCAATTGCGCTCGGTGCAGACGCGGTTTATATCGCAACACCCGCGCTGCTTGCTATGGGCTGCCACCTTTGCAGAAGCTGCCACAGCGGCAAGTGCAACTGGGGCATCGCGACGCAGCGCCCCGACCTTGTAAAGCGCCTTAACCCCGACATCGCATACAAGCGCCTTGTAAATCTTGTTACCGCTTGGAACCACGAAATCAAGGAAATGATGGGCGGAATGGGCATTAACTCAATCGAAGCGCTCAGAGGCAACCGCCTTATGCTGCGCGGA
>SFHN01000066.1 GCA_004555635.1 [Eubacterium] saphenum | reverse complement strand
AAATCAGGTACAACAGGCAGCCAAAGACAAGCAAGAAGAATAGTCTGTAAATAACCCACATTCAGGTTCGGGTTTTCGCTGCGGAAGCCCGGACCGATTGTTTATCCGAAAAAGAGCGAAAAAAAGACTGCTGTCCCGTTTAAGAGATGGCAGTCTTATTTTTTTGCTTTTGTACAGCGCCTATAATAAAGTGTAATTGCCGCTTTCCTGAAGCGTTAATACCTTCCCCTCGGGAATTTTTGGGACGAAAACCTCCGCGAGAATTACCCCGTCCGCGTCGGAGAGATACAGCGTTTCGCCCTTCTTCAGAGAAAAGCTCATTTGCAGCTTCATAAGCGCGCTCTCGCTCTTGTTGTTCTTCATCACAATAAGCAGGTCGCCGCCCGCCTCAATCTTTACGCTCGGGATTTCCCAGCGCGTAAGCTGCTCGGGGTCGTCCGACAGGTACAAGCCCTTTAGCGAAACCGCCTCGGCGTTCGGGTTTTTCAGCCGTATCCAGCCCGCCTTGCTGTCGGTGCAAATCTCGCTAACTCGCACCGCTTCGCCGTGAAGCTCCTTCTTCTGCGTGATAAGCTTTACGGAAACCTTGCCATCCGCGCACATATCCGAGGTGATTTCCATCTCGGCGTCGGTATAGCGCACCCCGTTTATCTCCCACGCGACAAACTCATAGTCGCCAAAAACCTCCGCGCGGACAGGCACGCTGTATTCCGTAAAATAGCTGCCGTAAAGCGCGCCGCCGCAGGTGCTCTGCATATTAAGGAAAGCCTCTGCGCCCGCGCTTCCCGAAAGCGATATCTCGTAAAACTCGCGCGTAAGCTCAAAGTTCTTCGCAAGGTCGGTGATAACGCGCCGCTCGCGCTTTTTCGCGAACTGACGTATCTGCTCGCGGCTGTCGGCAAACGTCCACTCGTTAGCCCAAGTGCTGGTTATGCCGCTGTTCAGCGCGTACATCTGCTCGGGGTCGCTTACCGCAATAAGCTCCTCCAAGCGCTCAAGAACATAGTCCTCGGAAAACTCGCTCGACATAAGGTCGCAAAGCGTGTTTGCAAGCTTCTGCCGCATATCGGGGCGCTGAAGAAGCGCCTCCAGCATACGGCTTTTTCCCGACATATGATTGCCCGAAAGCAGGTCGGATAGGGTGTTAAGGTTCGGAGTTTCTCCGTAAAGCCCCCACGCAAACTCCACATCAAACAGCATATAGCGCCACTTGCCGTCCATATGCTCGCTTGTAATCTCCTCTCCCTCGGCGGGATAATAGCGGTAGGTCTTGTAATTGTTGCCCGGCCAGTCCTTATTGGATATGAAAATCTGAATGCTGTAATAGGTCATCAGGTTGTCGATATCAACCTTGCTGCAAAACTCCTCGAAAACCCTGTCGTCGGTCATATCTTGTTCAAGCAGCGCCAGAACCTCTTTGTAGTCGGCAAGCGCCGCCTCGTCGCCCTCCGTGGGGAATTCGGTGTTGGAAAGAATGCGGTACTGCTCCTTGTTTCCGCCGAACTGCGTTGCGAGATAGTCCTCGTTGTAGTTTTCGTGAAGCCACGAGTAGCCGTAGTATTCGCCGTTAAGGAACACCGCCGCAGGCACGGTGTGCTGCGTTACGGGGAAGCCGAAGTCCCGCGCAAGGCTCTGCGTAAGCTCGTCGCGCACTCCCGCGAACTCTCTGTCGTTCGCGCCGTTTCGTAAAACTATGCGGTCAAACTCCGCGATAGGCAAGTCGCTTTCGTCTGTCGCGCCGGGGAAGAACGAATACTTGAACTTTCCGTCCTCGCTGCCGTAGGATTTTCTCGCGATAAGCTTGAGCGACTTCTGGTCAACCGTGCGCGAGTAGCCACCGACAACCTTTACTCCCGCGGGCTGCGAAATGACGTTTTCGCCGCTGCTCTCGAAAACCTCGACGTACATCGGGCGCTCCGCCTCTTTGCCCGACATATAGTAGTTACCCGCCTTGTGAACGGGGTCCTCATCGTCGGGATTTTCTGCGACATAGTCGTCGTAAAGCTTGCCCGGCACGAAAATTCCGTACTCGTAGTCGTAAAGGTTATACGGGTCGCTTGAAAGAACAAACACAAGCGTGTCCTCGCTGAAACGCTCGTCAACGTCCTGCCCCATAACATAGCTGCGGGTGCAGATTGAGGAAGCTTCGCCGTCCTTTACGGAAATCGCCTTTATCGTCACGGCGTTTACCTTTTTCCCCGCGTTAATCGAAATCGGTCCAAGATAGCGCGAGTCGTCGGAAACGACAGGGTCGCTGCCGTCAAGCGTGAAATAAATCTCCGCGCCCTCATCGGCGGAAAGCGCAACCTCGATATTCTCCGAGTAAAACGCCGCAGGCTCGGAAAACCTGACAGGCGCAGATTCCGTAACGACTTCGGCTTCTTCAGCGGGCGCGGTTTCCGCAGGGATAACCGCAATTTCGCCGTTGTCGTCCTTCGTTATCATAACATCGACAGGCTCGGCGGGATTAAGCGTTATCATAACCGCGGCGGCAATGCCTATCGCGGCGATAACGCCAAGAATAATATATCGTTTCATTATGGGTATGTACGTCCTTCGTTTAATAACGGCTGAACATCTTCAGCCGCCTTCTTTTCCATAAGCGAATATAAATCGGGCATAGCTTTTTTTAGGCTAATCGGCTTGAAATCGCCCGAGCTTACAAATCCGTGAGAGCTTGTTCCCTCGGCGAGAAGCGTGCCGCCGTCCTTTTTTTCCACGGTGTAGGAAAACTCAATGCGCGCGGGAGAAAGCCGCGTTATCCTTGTGGTAACGACAAGCGTTTCGTCATAGCGCGCAGGCAGGCGGTAGCGGCAGCTTATCCCCGTAACGGGCAGCATAACCCCGCTTTTCTCCATCTCGGCATAGCTCATACCTACGCCCTTGATGTATTCCGTCCGTGCAAGCTCAAACCACACGGGATAAACCGCGTGATGAACAATGCCCATAGCGTCCGTTTCAGCATAGCGAACGACTACCTCTGTCTGCCACGGCATATCAGTTCCTCCCTCTCATCGACTGAACAAGCCTTGCGCCGAACGCTAAAAGCGTATCCGGCACAAGCTTTGAAAGATAAAGCCCTGCGGCTGTCGCAGCGTTCGGGGTAATCATCAGCTTTCCCTCAAACATCTCGCGCACCGCTTTTTCCGCAAAAACATCGCAAGAGGCGGGCTTTGTCGCAAACTTAACCCGCGCACGCTCGAAAAACTCCGTGTCCACCGGTCCGGGGCAAAGCATCGAAACGCTGACCGCGCTGCGCTCTGCGCGAAGCTCCTCGGCAACCGCCTGCGTCATACGCACGACATAAGCCTTGCTCGCGTAATACGACGAGAAGCACGGCCCCGGCACAAAGCCCGCCGCGCTCGCGGTGTTAAGGATATACCCGAAGTTGCGCTTTTTGAAGTCGGTAACAAACAGCTTGAACAGAATGTGAAACGCGCGCACGTTTACATTGAGCATATTAAGCTCCTGCTCAAGGTCGGTGTCCCACAGGTTTCCGAAAACGCCGAAGCCAGCGTTGTTTACGAAAATATCAATGTTGTATCCGCGCACCATATCGTGCAGCTTTATGCACTGCTTCTCGTCCGACAGGTCTGCGGAAATTATCTTAACCCTTACCCCATACTCGCTTACAAGCTCTTTTTTCAGCTCTGCCAGCCTGTCGCGGCGGCGCGCCGTGATTATGAGGTTAATCCCGTGTTTTGCAAGGCTGCGCGCGATTTCGCGCCCTATCCCCGAGCTTGCGCCCGTAACAAGTGCAATCATTGTTTGTCCCCGCTTTCCTTCGTCGCTTTTACAATGCTTCCGTCGGGCATTTTGAAGTACACGCTGTCCATCTGCGCTTCAAAATTGCTGCGCATCATAGCGCGGTATTCGTCGCGCAGCGCCTGCTGCTCCGCTTTTTCCTCGTCGGAAAGCCCCTCTGCCCGCGACTTTCGCGCAAGGAAATTTATTCTGTCAATCTTCTCTCGTTCCATTATTCTCTCCGATTAAATGCTTATTCTGAACGGCGCAAGCGGAAGCCCGTATTTTCCGTAAACAGGCACATCGCCGTAATTTGTCCAAAGGTATCTTGCGCCGCGCGGGTGGGTAATATTTGCGGCTCTTACGATAATTCTGTCGCCGACAATCTGCGCATTTGCGCAAACATACTCGCCGTCCTCGCCGCAAATCTCAAAGCCGCCAAGCTCGCCCTTTACGGTAAAGCCGCCGCCCGCGTGCTTGAAAAGCAGCTCAACGCTGTCCTCGTGCCACAGCGCGCCTTTTATCACGGGCGCGCTTGCGCCGTCGCAGCCGCCGTAAAATCTCGCAAGCGCCTGAAGCGCAAAGCGATGACCTACGGGCTTTTTGTCCTTTGGGTGAATTTCGTTGAACTCGCCGCAGTCGATGATGACCGCAATGCCCATATTCTTCACGGTGTCAAACGCGCGCATCTGCGCCTCGCGGATAAGGCACCAGTTTTTCCTGTCCTCGTCTGCGACATAGCGGTGCATAGGAAGCTGCGCGCAGATAAACGGAAGGCTGTCGTCCTGCCAGTCCTCGCGCCAGTTTCTGATGAGGTTAGTGAAAAGCGTGTAGTACATCTCGGGGTGGTGGTCGTCGCTCTCCCCCTGATAGTATATGAAGCCCGCCAGCGTATAGGGGCAGACGCGCTCTATCATACTCTCGTGAAGCACGCCCGGCGACATCGGGTTTGCGGGGGAATGGGGACCGGGGTATCTGCACTCGCCCGCGTATTTCAGGCAGCCCTCCCACGTCGGATTTTCGGCGGTGGAGTAATACTCGACGTTTCTCTTGTACCACTCCCTGTCGTATTCCTGATACTCGCGGTAGTCCGCGATAAGCTGCTCGCGGGTCTTTCCCTCGCAGAATTTGTCGTAGTCCTCGAAATATACCGCGGTTTCGCCCTTGCAGTATTCGCGCTTCATCCACGCGCTCGCCGAGGAGCCGCCCCAGTTGCAGCCGATAATCCCGACGGTAACGCCAAGCCGCTCCGAAAGCTCTTTTGCGAAGAAGTAGCCGACCGCGCTCCAGGTTTTCGCGCTCTCCTTGTCGGAAAACGGCCGCCACGCGCTCTCCTTTTCGGCTTTTTGAAAATCGTCGTCGCAGAGCGTTCTTTTCGGGGTGTAGTAAAAGCGCACGTTTACATCGCCGTCGTTTTCGATAGCGTCCATACCGCCCGTGCAGTTTTGCAGCTCAAACTCCATATTCGACTGACCGCCCGCCAGCCACACCTCTCCCACGGCGACATTCTTGAACACAATGCTGTCCTTGCCGTCGGTTATGTAAAGCTCTGCGGAGCTTGTTTCGGGAAGCGGCGGGAGAACTGCCGTCCACTTGCCGTCCTTTACAAGCGCGGAAGCCGTGCAGCCCATAATCGCCGCAGTTATCCTCGCGCCGTCCTCTCCCGTGCCGAAAACGCGGACGTTTTTGCCCCGCTGAAGCACCATATTATCGCTGAAAACGCTTGCAGCCGAAAAACTCATATGCTTGTCCTTTCTATATGTGAAATCGTTTACCGAACAATGCCGTATACTTCTATTGTACACGCGTAAAGCGCAAAAGTCAAGAGGGGCTGCCGCGCCCCTCAAAAAGATGAGATTACGCTCTGCAAAACCTGCGCCCTTTATCCCGAAGTGATTTTGTAGCCGACGCCGCGCACGGTCACAATGCAGTCGGAATACGGCTTTCCAAGCGTTTGCTTAATGCGGCAGATGTGCGTATCTACCGTCCGCTCGCTCGCGAGGTTTTCGCCCCAGACGTGCGCGGCGATTTCTCCGCGCCGAAAAACGCGCTCGGGATTGCACAGCAGCAGGTGCAGTATCTCGATGTCCTTCGGCGGCATATTCAGCACGTTTCCGCCCGCGCTCGCGGTGTAGGAGTACATATCGACAGATATCCCGCACAGCGGCGCAACAAGCTGACCGGGCGTCGCCCTGATACTCGCGGAGCGGTCGCGGCGCATTATCGCGCGAAGCTTTGTCGTCAGCTCCGCCACGTCAACCGGCTTTATCAGCACGTCGTCCGCGCCCATATCGAGATAGCTAAGCTTCTCCGCCCTGCATTCACCCGCAAGCATAACCACAACGGGAATTTCGGGCGCCCTGCCCGCCTTTTCAAGCAGCTCCCTGCAATACTCCGACTGCGGCGAAACGCCAAGCAAAGCGATGTCAGCGGTGCGCCTGTTTATCATACTGCCGCTAACGCCCGTTTCGGTCGTGCAGCTTACAAAAAAGCCCGCCTCGGACAGCATATCGTATAGCAATGTTCGCATATTTCGGTCGTTTTCGGTGAGCAGAATTCTGCCGTATGCCATTTTTCAGCCTCCGTTTTCCTGCAAAACGTTTGAGTAAACCACGCCGCGCTTCGGAGTAACCCCCTTTGCGGCAAACAGCCCGCCCACCGTCACAAGCTCAAACCCGCGCGAAATCAGCTCGGGAATGATGGTATCCAGCGCGTTTACCGTGGCGGTGTTGCCTTCCATATCGTGAAGCAGAATGATGTCGCCGTCCTTTACCGCGTCAAGGATACGCTGCGCTCTTTCCTCTGCGCTCACCTCGTCAAGCCAGTCCTGCGCGCCTATTCCCGCGATAAAGGTGAGCGGAATGCTTTCAAACATCGCTTCGCTTACCGCGATATACGGCGGGCGGAAAAAGCGCGGCGCTTTTCCCGTAACGCGCTCGATAATCCCGCTCGTAAAGTCGGTTTCCGCGCGCATTTGCTGCGGGCTTTGCTCGGGCATTACGGAATGCGTGCGGCTGTGGTTGTTTATCTCGCAGCCCATCTCGGCGGCTTTTTTCATCACGCGCTCGCTTTCGGGAGTGATATTGTCCCCAACGACAAAAAAAGACGCGACAACGCCGTATTTTTCAAGCTTTTCAAGCACCTGCGTCGTTGTAACGGTATTCGGACCGTCGTCAAAGGTCAGCGCCGCGAGCTTTTTCTCGTTCATTTTCTTCCCCTCGCTTTTGAAAAAGCGGCAGGTGATATCGGTGTTTACTTTACGACAATATTAACCAGCTTGTTCGGAACAGCTATCTTCTTTACAATAGTCTTTCCGTCGGTTAGCGCCTTTATCTCGGGCAGCTCAAGCGCCATTGCAATAACCTCGTCAGCCGCGCTGTCAACGGGCGCATTGAAGCGACCCTTCAGCTTGCCGTTAACCTGAACAACCAGCTCAACCGTGCTGTCAACGCAAAGCTTTTCGTCATAGCTGGGCCAGCTCTGCTCGTTAAGCACGCCGCCGTAGCCAAGCACCTCGTAAAGCTCCTCGGTGATATGCGGCGCAAACGGGTTAAGCAGCATAAGCAGCGTTCTGAACTCCGCGCGGTTAAAGCCGCCCGCAGCGTCCGCCTCGTTAAGCAGACCCATCATACACGCGATTGCGGTGTTGAACTTAAGGGACTCGATGTCCTCTGAAACCTTCTTGACCGTCTTGTGCATAGCGGAGCGGAGCTTGTCGGAATACTCCTCGCCGCCTGCAAGCTTTTCGCTCATATTCCACACGCGGTCAAGGAAGCGCTTGCAGCCCTTCATACTGTTTTCGCTCCACGGAGCCGCCTGCTCATAGTCGCCCATAAACAGAACGTACAGGCGAAGAACGTCCGCGCCGTACTCCGCAACAACATCGTTCGGGTCAACGACGTTTCCGCGCGACTTGCTCATCTTCTCGCCGTCGGAGCCGAGGATAAGACCCTGCGCGGTGCGCTTTGCATAAGGCTCGGGAGTGTTTACCTCGCCGATATCGTACAGGAACCTGTGCCAGAAGCGCGAGTAAATCATATGGCGGGTAACGTGCTCCATACCGCCGTTGTACCAGTCAACCGGCATCCAGTATTCGAGCGCCTCCTTAGAAGCGAAACGCTCTGTGTTGTTCGGGTCGCAGTAGCGCAGGAAGTACCACGACGAGCCTGCCCACTGCGGCATTGTGTCGGTTTCGCGCTTTGCGTCGCCGCCGCACTTGGGGCACTTGCAGTTTACAAAGCTCTCTATCTTAGCAAGCGGGCTTTCGCCGTCCTCGCCGGGGCGGAAGTTGTCCACAGGCGGAAGCTTCAGCGGAAGCTCGTCATACGGCACGGGAACGTCGCCGCAGGCGGGACAGTGTACAATCGGGATAGGCTCGCCCCAGTATCTCTGACGGTTAAACGCCCAGTCCTTCATCTTGTACTGAACACCCTTTTCGCCGCAGCCCTTTTCCTCAAGAACGGAAAGCATCTTTTCGATGGCGTCCTTCTTGTTTGTAATGCCGTTAAGCTCGCCGGAGTTAATCATAACGCCGTCGCCGGTGTATGCTTCCTTAGCGATGTCGCCGCCCTCGATTACGGGGATAATGTCGATACCGAACTTCTTTGCAAAGTCGTAATCTCTCGAGTCGTGAGCGGGAACCGCCATAATTGCGCCCGTGCCGTAGCCCATCATAACGTAGTCGGAGATGTAAACAGGGATTTCCTTGCCGGTTATCGGGTTAATCGCGGTCAGCCCCTCAATCTTCACGCCCGTCTTGTCCTTAACAAGCTGCGTGCGCTCAAACTCGCTCTTCTTTGCGCACTCCGCCTTGTATGCGTCAAGCGCGTCGATATTCGCGATGCTGTCGCGGTATTTTGCGATAATCGGGTGCTCGGGAGCGATTACCATAAACGTTACGCCGTAGAGCGTGTCGGGACGCGTGGTGTAAATGCGCAGCTTGTCGTCCTGCTCCTTAATCGAGAAGTTCACAAACGCGCCCGTGGACTTGCCTATCCAGTTCTCCTGCTGAAGACGGATATTCGGCAGGTAATTTACGTCGTCAAGACCCTGAAGCAGCTTGTCCGCGTACTCCGTGATACGCAGGTACCAAACCTCCTTGGTTTTCTGAACGATTTCGCTGTGGCAGATGTCGCACTTTCCGCCCTGAGAGTCCTCGTTTGACAGAACAACCTTGCAGCTCGGGCAGTAGTTTACGAGCGTCTTGTCGCGGAAAACCAGCCCGTGCTCGTACATCTTGAGGAAAATCCACTGCGTCCACTTGTAGTAGCCCTCCTCGGTCGTGTCGATAACTCTCGACCAGTCAAAGGAGAAGCCTACGCGCTTGAGCTGCTGCGAGAACTTCCTGATGTTGTTGTCGGTAACCTGTC
>SFHN01000065.1 GCA_004555635.1 [Eubacterium] saphenum | reverse complement strand
TTATACTCCTTGAAGCAAATTTTGTCAACACAAAGTGCGGCGCAACGCCTTTTCTCAATTTTCATAAAAAAATTATTGTTTTTCGATAATTTTCTATTGACAAATAGAAAATCATCTGCTATAATACAAATACAACAAACATTCTACGGAGGCAGATATGTGGAACAAGGATAAATCCCTCATTCTTTCAAGCTGTTTAATTAAAGCGGTTTATGCCGCGATTGCGTTCTGCTGCTTTGCGGCGCCGACAATGGCGCGGTACTACGATGACACAGTGGTGCTTGCGCACGGCGACCCGTCGGTGTTCGCGCCGCTGCTGATAACGCTGTACTGCGTTGTGCCGCCCGCTGTGACGGCGCTCGTTTGCCTTGATTTGCTGCTCGCGAATATCCGAAAGGGCGAGCCGTTCACCCGAAAAAACGTAAAGCTGCTTCGGATAATCTCCTACTGCTGCTTTGCGGGCGCGGTGGTGTTCATCTACTTCTCGTTTCTGAAGCCGTTCGCGTTTGTGATAGTTTTCGCCGCAGCGTTTATCGGGCTTATTCTGCGCGTCGTAAAGAACTGCTTTGAGCAGGCGGCGGCGCTGCGCGAAGAAAATGACCTCACGATATAAGGAGGAACCGACGTGCCTATTATAGTAAACCTTGACGTTATGATGGCAAGGCGGAAGATTTCCTCAAACGAGCTTGCCGAAAAAATCGAGATAACCCCCGCGAACCTTTCCGTGCTAAAAACGGGAAAGGCAAAGGCGGTGCGGTTTTCGACGCTGGAGAAAATCTGCGAGGTGCTTGACTGTCAGCCCGGCGATATTCTCGAATACAAAAGCGACGAGTAACCCCACTTATTACACCGAAAGGAGCATTCTTATGAACGAACCCGAAAAAATCCCCTCTCCCGAACCCGACGCAAACGCCTGCGAAAACGCTTTCACTGCTCCCGAAAACAGCTCTGCCGCGCTTCTCCCCGCAAAGCCGATAAGCCGTTTTGACCTTGCGGATACAGTCTTCGCTTGGGGCTGCCTTTTGCTCGGGTACCTGTTTATCCGCTTCGCATTTTCCTACTCGGGCGGCATTTGCGGAGGGATTTTCTGGGCGCTCACCGGCGCGCTGGGCGCAGTATATGTAAAGCTCAAAAAATACCCCGTCACAAAGTGGCATACCGTTGTGTTCGCGATTGCAGAGGTGTTCTGCCTTGCGCCGCTGTTCTCCTCAAACCGCTTTGTAAACACGCTCGCGGCGCTGTTCTCCTACCTGCTGATATTCTACCTTGCGGCTGCGGTAAGCGGCGCGGAGCTTTTCGGCAAAGACTTCGCTGCCGATATGCTTTCTGCGGTATTCGCCCGCCCGCTCGCGAATTTCGGAAAAGCGCCCGCCGCCGCAGTTTACTCCTTCCGCGGAAAAAACCGTATGAAAAACGTTCTGTATGTGCTTATCGGGCTGATTGCCGCGCTTCCGCTGACGATAATCGTGCTGTTGCTTCTAAGCAGCGCAGACAGCGTTTTCGCCGATGTGATTGACAAGGTATTCTTTGCCTTCGACCTCGATATCGGCGCGTCTGCCGCTCGGGTAATTTTCGGCGCGCTGTTCGGAATGTACCTGTTCGGAATGCTGTTTTCAATAGGCACCGAGCGCAAAAGCGCATACAATCCCGCCGCGCTGCAAAAGCTTCCACCCGCCGTTTCCTATGCTGCGGTAACGCCGATTTGCGTTTTCTACCTCATCTATCTGATAACACAGCTAGGCTACTTCACGGCAGCTTTCGGTGGCGAGCTTCCGCAGGGGTACAGCTACTCCGAATTCGCGCGCAAGGGCTTTTTCGAGCTTTGCGCGGTAGCGGTGATAAACCTCTGCGTGATTATCATAATGCAGCTTATCACCGCCCGCAAAGCCGACGGCAGCAGCCCCGCCGCGCTGAAGGTATACACCGTCGTTATCTCGGTGTTCACGCTGCTGCTTGTCGCAAGCGCTTTCAGCAAGATGATTATGTACATCGGCGAGCTTGGTATGACGCCGCTGCGTATCTACACCGCGTGGTTTATGCTGGTGATGTCGGCGGCGTTTGTGCTGATTATCATCGTTCAGTTTAAGCGGCTGCATTTCTGGCGGGTTATGTTCGCGGCGTTTACCGTTATGTTTGCGGTGCTTTGCTTCACAAACGTTGACGGGCTGATTGCGCGCTACAACGTAAACGCCTACACAAGCGGGAATATTGCACAGCTTGATTTCGACGCGCTGTCCGACCTTTCCGTTGCGGCGGTAAAGCCCGTTGCGGATATGCTGGAAGAACCCTGTGACGAGCAAATCCGCGCAGAAGCGCTCGACTTTTTCCGCGATATGCTGCTTGACAAGAGCTATACGGGCTGGGAGTATTTCAGCATTCCCGCAGCGCAGGCGCAGGAGGTTTTCGCACAGTATGACATTGCCGGCTCGGTTTACGACATCGCGGTGTGATTAGGGGGCTTTGTTATGTTTGTCGTATCGGTCATTTTAGCACTTATTTTCTTCTTATCCTCGATATCCGCCTTCATTTATGCTGCGACAGGAAACAAGCCAAAGCGCAGGCTTCCCGCTGCTTTTGCGGGCGCGTTATGCTGCGTTTGCGCGCTGTTCTTCGGAGCGCTGACGCTTCGCTTCGGCGGGTGTATTCCTCCGTCCGAAAGAGAGCTTCTCACTATTGCCGAAAAGCAAAACTCAGACCTGAAAACGCTCTACAACTACTCACTTAATCACCACGGGTTTATCATTGACGCGTCAGGGCTAACGCTCCCCTACCGGAAAAACGAGAACTCCCCCGCCGAAAAGCTGCCCTCGGAAATAGAACGCGCCGCTCAGTCGCTTTCCGCTTCGGGAATAGCCAGAATACGCGCGTTTGACGGCGGGGTTATGCTCTACTCGCCGAACTTCTCGCGCAAAAACGGCACAACCTGCGGGCTTTTCTATGGGGAGTTTCTCCCGCTCGACGAGCAGATTTCGCCCGACGGACGTCGGAAGCTTTACTGCAAGCAAACCGAAAACCCGATGATATGGGTGTTCTTCTATGAAATTGAGTAAGCAAAAGCCGCCCAAAACGAGGCGGCTTTTCTGTTGACTTTTCCCGCAGCCTGTGCTATACTTGGGATAGAATATTTTTCCACGACACGGCTTTGCGCGAAAGGAGTGCTCCTATGAAAGCCTTTTTTGAATTAACCTCACGTCAGAAAGCGCGTATGCTTTCGCTGCTTGGGGTAATGGTTTTGCTGCTTGCTTTTGTGCTGATATATGTCGCCGCTTTTGCTATCGAACAGCAGCAAATTCAGCCTGTGGACAACTTAAATGTCGACGGCTCGGATTTTTCACCGATTGCAAATCTGTTTGTTGCGGGCGCAAACGGGCTGCTGCTGTTTGTTGAGTGCCTTGTTACAGGCGCTGTAATGCTGGTTTTCTCGCTGATTTTGCTTGTTCCGTGGAGAATTATCGCGATAAGGAAAGGCTCTGCCGTCGGCAAAGCAGAGCTTTGCATTTCGCTTGGTATTCTCGCGGGGTTCGCTGTTCTTTCGCTTGTCGTGGGACTAGTTTTAACGCGGTTTACAATGCTCCTGCTTATACTGTTTCTCACGTTTATCCCAACGGTGATGTATCTGCTGTTAAGCGTTCTTCCGCTTTACCTGGCAGGCAAGCGCAGCTAAAAATCTCCCCAAAAAATCAAAAACCCGAAAAGACCCTTGCTCTCTTTTCGGGTTATTTTTATCTCTGAACAGCATTAAGCCCCCGCATTTTTGCGAGGGCTTAACGCCGGTTTGGTTGGTAATTATATGAAAGGGTGGTTGTCACGGAAATGCTGAACTTTCATTCAACGTCTACATTATAACCGCGCAAAATGAAGCGTACAAGTTTTTTCCGTGAAAATTGGGTGAATTTTTTTACGACATCACGTTCTCGCCGGCAAACGGCTTGAAGCTTACGCGCTTGTAGATAAACCTCGCAAGCGCCATAGCCGCAGCAGTTGAAACCGCGCAGGTCAGCACAAAAATCACCGCAGCCGCCCATACGGGAAGCCCAAAGCCGCTCTCACGCAAAAGCTTCGGCAGCGAGACATACGGCACTATGATAAGCGCGCCCGAGTAAATCATAAAGACAATTCCGTAGCGCATTATTATAAACACGCTGCACAATGACACGATTGCCGCAGCCACCGCGCTGATTAAAAGCATATCCGAAATGTTCTCCGCGCCCTTTCCCGTGAGCAGGATAACCGCCGCATATGCGCAGTTAAGCAGCGCCATCCACCCGCCGCCTATCAGCAGGAAAAACAGCGGAATATCGCGGGTGTAAAGCGCCTTTGCAATAGGCGAGGAGCGAATGCACCTGTTGCCCGTAACATTCGGGACAAGCATAATACCGATAAATCCCGCGGCAAAATGCGCGCCCATTACCGCAACGGATTTCGATATAATATAGTCCTCCGCGTCCTCTATGGGAATAATAAGCGCAAGCGCAAATGCGCCGATTGATAAAGTCAGGAAAACAAGCACCCTGACCCAGCTCGAAAAGCCGGCTTTCATCAGAAATTTCATATCAGCCCTCCTTAGCTTTCGGGCACCATATGCGCTCGGAATTTACGATAATATTCACGTTTCCCCCGATAAACAGCGCAAGCGTTACCGCCAGAAGCACGACAGCAACCGCCGCGGGGATTTCCTCGCTGTCCTCTGTCGCAGCGACCAAAATACCCGAGATTATTCCGACAATGGAAAAAGCGGGGGCGAAAACCAGCAGCTTTGCAACCGCCTGCTGTATAAACGCCGTAAGCTCCGCAAGCCCGAGAATTGCCCAGCCAAACAGGCACACAATCCACATATCGCCTGCGCCGTTTGCAGCTAAATACAAAGCCACCATTCCCGACCAGACGAGAATTACGCACGCGGACATTGCCGCAGACGTAATCATAGCGCGCTTAAAATGCGCTGCGCCGTCCGCAATCGAGTGGAAATACTTGTAGCCCTGTGCCGCAGGGTTTGCCGCGTTTGCGACGGCTGTCATAATAACCACCGTCATCACCGGTCCGACAATTATCATTCCCGAAAATACGCCCGCAATAAATCCACCCAAGTGGCTTTCTTCTGCTCCGATATATTCAAGCACAACAGGCATCAGCCACGACACAATAAGGCCCGCCGCCGACACAATCAGCGGAAGCGCGATATGCCTCCACAATCTCACAGCGGAGAACATTCGATAAGACGAGATGTACTTTTTCATCGGTTTTCCTCCGCGTATTTCAGAAGCCCGATACTTAGCTGCTGAAGCGTCGGCGTTTCGCTCTCTGCGCCGAGTGCCGCAAGCTGCTCCGCATTTTCGGAAAGCGCAAGCCCGTCAAACACCGTGCGGTTGTGGCTGTGGGACAAAAGCAGGCTCGCCGCCTTTTCGTAGTCGGCAGCGTCGCCGCGCGCGATTATGTACTTCTCCTTAAGCTCCTCAACAAAGCCCTGCTCGATTACCCTGCCGTTGTCCATAAAAAACGCGTAGTCGCAGACATTTTCCATATCCGCGATGTTGTGCGTTGAGAAAATCACCGACTTTTCGCCGTTGCCCTCGTCAAGATATGTCCGCAGCATTTCGCACAGCCTGTCGCGCATCAGCGGGTCAAGCGACGAGCCGGGCTCGTCAAGCACAAGCAGGTCTGTTTTTCTCGCGAAAACAGAAGCAAGCGCCGTTCTCATACGGTTGCCGTCGGACTGCTTGTACATCGGCGTCTGCTTTTTCGTGTGCTCTCCGTCAACCCCAAGCTTCTCGCAAAGCTCCTCGAAGCGCTTTCTGTCAAAGCTCGGAAACGCAAGCTCCATCGACACCGCAACGTTCTTCGCCGTCCACGCCTGCGGGAAAAAGCCCGTGCTTGCGCAGTAGCCTATCCTGTCGCGAAGCGCGGGAGAAGAAATGTCGTCATACTCCCCGAAGTAAACCGCCGCGCCGTCAGACCTAGGCGTAACGCCGCAAAGCACGTCAATCAGCGTCGTCTTGCCCGCGCCGTTTGCGCCGATAAGCGCGGTTGCAAAGCCCTTCGGGATATCCAGCGAGATTTCCCCGAGCGTAAACTTGGAATACCTTTTGGTAAGCCCTTTTATTGAAACGCAAGATTCAAATTCCATACCTTTTCTCCCGTATTCACTTCATATAATTAACCGTTTCGCCGCTCTTTAACGCGGTCATAATCCGCTCCAGCTCGTCAAGCGCAAGCTTCTCCTCGGCGTATGTGCCAAGTACCTCTGCACCGTCAAGCGACGACACGGTGGGTATGCCGACAATCGCATACTTGTCGCCCTTGCCGAATGAAACGTTCTTCTCAACAATAAGCTTCGAGCACTCCATTATTACCTTTTTATTCTGTGACATCAGTATCATAACAAATCCCTCTTTCTTACTATAGATAGATTGAACGACAGAGAACGGTTATGGGGGCCTTACGGGGAAGTCTGGTCGATATCCAGCGGAATGCCCACCGTCCAGTACAGATGGGTGGAAAAGACAATCCATTCGGTGCTCTTATAGTGGGTATCCCCCACGCCCTTTTCCCGGGCACGGATCAACAGGATTTTGATCAGCCGGGCGGCCTCCTCCCGGTTTCCGGCACAGGACGGCGGCAGCACAAGGCTGTGGGTTTCCAGTGCATACAGCAGCTCGTCGTCCTCCATTTCCAGCAGCGTATCCAGATCGGGCAGCGGGGGCACCTGGGAGAAATCCAGGTCCTCCAGGGGCAGCAGCCAGTCATAATCCGTGGGGATTCCCAAAAACCGGCACAGTTCCACGGAAAAATCCACCAGCTCCGTATACCCGTAACCGGTGGGGCCCCAGCCCTCGTGCCGGGCGTACTCCAGCACCTCTTTTGTGAAAGCGGCGGCCCTTTCCCGGCCATCCTCTTCAAAACATTCAAAACAGGGCGGGCAGACAAAACCGTGGCTCTCCAGCGCTGCCAGGCATTCTTCCTCTTCCATTTCCAGCAGCGTATCCAGATCGGGCA
>SFHN01000064.1 GCA_004555635.1 [Eubacterium] saphenum | reverse complement strand
GAAAAAATCGGCGACCACAAGTTCGTCATCTTCGACAGCCTGTTCGACTACACCGAGCGCTGTATGAAAGAGATGTGCAGCGATATTACAGCGCTTGACGAAAACGGAAGAAAGGCAATCGAGCGCCGCGTTATCGACGACGTTATGCTTATGCGCGAGAAAATCGACGAGCTTGGCGGCTGTATGATAATCATCACGCTTGAAACCGGCTTCTCCGTAACCCCGACCGACCCGTGGGCTGCGGAGTTCCGCAGAATACTCGGCGCAGTAAATCAGCGTATCGCAAACACCTCCGACGAGGTTTATTTCTCCGCAAGCGGTATTCAATTCAAGATAAAGTAATCAGAAAGGAAAACTTACTATGACTTTTGAAGAATTTATCATGCAGGCGCGCGAAATGGACGCGTCGGACATTCACCTCACCGTTGGTCAGCCGACGGTTGTCCGTGTAAACGGTGAACTCAGAAAGTTTCAGGAGCTTTCCGACCAGGTTGTAAACCGCACCATTCTTTCCATACTTACCGCAGAGCAGGAAAAAGCGCTCACCGAGGGCAACGACGTTGACTTCTCCTTTGAGCTTAAAAACGGCGCAAGACAGCGTGTAAACGTGTTCCGTCAGGGCGGAAGACTTGCGTGCTGTATTCGTCTGCTTAACCAGAACATTCCCACGCTCGACGAGCTGAAAATGCCGCCCGTACTGCTTGATCTCGCGAAAAAGCGCCGCGGTCTTGTCCTTGTAACAGGACCCACGGGCGCCGGAAAATCCACGACGCTCGCCGCTATGATTGAGCATATCAACAAGACGCGCGCCTGCCACGTCATCACTATCGAGGATCCTATCGAGTATCGCTACGCGCAGGAGAAGGCGACTATCCACCAGAGAGAAATCGGCCGCGACGTTCCTTCGTTCAGCTATGCGCTGAGAAGTGCGCTTCGTGAGGACCCCGACGTTATCCTCATCGGTGAGATGCGTGACTACGAAACAATCTCGCTCGCAATGACAGCGGCAGAAACCGGACACCTCGTATTCGGCACGCTGCACACATCATCCGCGGCGCAGACAATCGACCGTATCATCGACGCCTGCCCGATTCACGCGCAGGAGCAGGTCAGAAGCCAGCTTGCGAATATGCTTCAGGGCATTATCGCGCAGGTTCTCGTTCCGCGTGCGGACAAGAAGGGGCGCGTTGCAGCTGTCGAGGTTCTGCTCGGAACGGACGCTGTAAAGAATATGATTCGCTCCAACAAGATTCCGCAGATGGAGTCCACTATGGGCAACGCGCGCGCAAGCGGAATGCAGACTCTTGTAGAGTCGCTCGCTTCGCTTTACAAGACCCAGCAGATTTCCTACGAAACCGCTCTCGAATACGCAACCGACCGCGGCGAAATGGAAAAGAAGCTGCTTAACGGCTGATAAAATTTCACAAAAGTATCCCCCGAAAAGGCGCAAATCCTTCTCGGGGGATTTTTCTGTTTACTCCTGAATCAGCCGCAAAGCTCCGCAATTGCCTCTGCAAAAAGCACCGCGTCGCGCAGCAGCTCGTCGGCGGTTATCCATTCATCGGCGCCGTGCATATGGTAGTCGGTATCACCGCGCTCCGCGCCGAATGCAACGCCGCCCTCGATGTTGTGGACATAGGTTCCGCCGCCGATTGCAATGCACCTGCCCTTTTCGCCCTCAACGCGCTCGTAAACACGCAGCAGCGCCTGAACAAACTCGCTGCTTTCGTCAACAAAATGCGGCTCGTCGCCCATAAACCCAAGGAACTCGCAGCCCGCTTTGGAAAACGCTTCGCGCTCGGCGGCTTCGACCTGCTTCAGGCTTGCGCAAACGGGGAAGCGGACGTCAACCGTGCCCTCGCAGCCGTTCTCGTCCATACTGAAAATGCTGAAAACGCAGGTAAGCGCGCCGCTCTTCTCGTCGGAGCATTTCAGCCCCGCCGACGCTCCGTCGGTTTCTCCGAACGGGAAAACGCGCTCAAGCCCTTTCAGAATGTCGCGCTGCTCTCCGCTTTCAAGCGGCAGGCGGTTAAGCAGCGAAATCAGCGCGGTTACTGCGTTTATTCCGCCCTGCGGGGTGGAAGCGTGAGCGGATTTGCCCTCTGCGGTGATTACGGCTGCGCCGTTCTCCTGCGAAACGGAAAAGCGTGCGCCGCTGCTGTCGCGCGATATTTCTGCGGAAATAATCTCGGAAGAAATTCCCCTAAGCACGGCTTTTGCGCTCTCGGGAACGGCGTTCGGGATTTTTCCGCCGACAAACGAAACGACGCTGCCGCCGCTGTGTTTCCCGCCGAAACGCGAGCGCATCATACCCTTTTCGATGTTTATCACGGGAAACTCGCCGTCGGGCGTGAACACCATCGGCGGGAGAGCGCGCTTTGCTTTATACAGCGCCATATCCTCCGAGCCGTTTTCCTCGTCCGTTCCGAAAATCAGCCGAACGCCGCCCTTAAGCGGTATAGACAGCTCCTTTATGCACCTTATCGCAAAAAGCGCCGCCACTGCGGGGCCTTTGTCGTCGATAACTCCCCTGCCGAAAAGAACGCCGTCGCGCTCGACAAGCGAAAACGGGTCGCTTTTCCAGCTTTTCGGCTCGGCGGGAACAACGTCAAGGTGGCAGAGTATGCCGAGCTTAACCTCGCCCGCGGGGCAGTAGTCCGCGCTGCCGACAGCGTTTTCAACAAGTTCCACGGCAAGCCCCGCGTCGGCGCAGATTTCGGCAAACGCATTGAGCGCCCTTTTAGGCTGCTCGCCGAACGGAGCGTTTGGCTTTGGCTCGCCCTTTACCGAGGGGATTTCAACGAGCGTGCGGAGCGTTTCCAGAAGCTCGCTTTTGTGTGAGTAGATATATTCGCGTATTCTATCAGTCATTTCGTTCACCCTTTGTCAGTTCCGTTTTCTTTTTCTTTCAGCATTTCAATCATCATATCCGCTGCCTTGTACACATCGCCGCAGCCCGTCGTTATAACAAGGTCGCCCTCTTGCACGTTGTCCGCAACATACCGCGCTACTTCTTCGAGAGTTGTTCGCCAGACGCAGCCGTCAATCTTCGCGGCAAGGTCGCGCGCGTAGATGTTGTAGGTGTTTTTCTCGCGGCTGCCCATAATCTCGCTGAGCACAACCCTGTCGGCTATCGACAGCGCCTTTGCAAACTCGTCAAGCAGCATTGCCGTGCGGGAATAGGTAAACGGCTGATGAACCGCCCAAACGCGCTTGAAGCTCATGTCCTTTGCGGTTTTAAGCGTCGCGGTTATCTCGGCGGGGTGATGTCCGTAGTCGTCTACGATAGTCACGCCGTTTATTACCGCGCGGCACTCAAACCTGCGGAGCGCGCCGCCGAATTTGTCAAGCCCGTCTTTAAGCGCCGCCACGGGAAGTCCCGCCGAATAAGCCGCAGCGCACGCGGCGACAGCGTTATACACGTTGTGAATTCCGGGAACGTGAATGGCGATATCGCACAGCCTTGCGCCGTTATGCATAAGCGCAAAATCGGTGTGGAAATCGGAAATGTGGCGGATATCCGCCGCGTAAAAGTCGTTCTTATCCGTCTTTCCGAAGGTGACAAGCTTCGCCTTCGTGTCGGAAGCGCGAACCGCTTCCATAGTGTTCTCGTCGTCGCCGTTTGCGACAATTATATCGGTCGTAAGCGTGCAGAATTTAGAGAAGCTGCGCTTCAGATTATCCATAGTTTTGAAGTAATCCATATGGTCGCGGTCGATGTTCAGGATAATCGAGATATTCGGGAAAAGCTTTAGGAACGTGTCAACAAACTCGCACGCCTCGCACACCATATACTCGCTTTTTCCCGCTCGTCCGCTGCCGCCGATTGCTTTAAGCTTGCCGCCGATAACCGCCGAAAGGTCAATGCCCGCGCTTAGCATAATCATCGTAAGCATAGAGGAGGTTGTGGTTTTTCCGTGAGTTCCCGAAACGCAGAATGCCTTTGAAAACTCGCTCGTGACAAGCCCGAGAAGGTCGCTGCGCTCAATGGTAAGCACGCCGCTTGCCTTTGCCGCTACAAGCTCGGGGTTATCCGCCATAATCGCCGCGGAGTACACGATAAGGTCAGCGCCCTCGATGTTCTCCGCGCGCTGCCCCATCATAACGGGAATGCCCATATCGCGCACCGCCTGAAGCGTTGTGGTTTCGTTGTTGTCCGAGCCGGTCAGGTAGTAGCCGCGCGTGTGGAGTATCTGCGCGAGCGGGTACATTCCGCTTCCTCCGATTCCGATAAAATGTATGTGCTTCTTGTTCTCAAGATAATTTTCCACGATTATTCCCCTTTTTGTGTATAAATGTCAAGCAGCTTTTTCGCGACGGAGTCGCTGTCGTTGCTGCCGATTATCGCTGTCGCAATGCTTTTGAGCTGCGTCTCGGCGTTTTCGACCGCATAGCTCTCGTCCGCCATTCGGAACAGGTCGATGTCGTTCAGCCCGTCGCCGAATACCACCAGCCGCTCGCAGGAAAGCATATCCATAAGCCGCCTTGCCGCTGCCGCCTTTGACGAAGCCTTCGGCATTATCTCAAGCCACTGCTCCCCCGAGTAAATGTCGCGGGCATAAACGCAGTTGTAGCGCTCTTTATACTGCACCCAGAACGGGCGCAGCTTTTCCTCGTCGTCAATGCAGGAGAGGTAAAACCGCTGCCCCGCAAACAGCCCGCATTCGTTTTCGACGGGGTTGTTTCGGCTGTCGCGGCGCGTTTCGATGAACTCCATAGCAGCGCGCGAGCATTTTTTCGGCACATAGGAAAAGCGCTCGCGGTTTTGCTGTATGCTGTAAACAATCGGGTAAACTCCGCCCCGTATCAGTGATATTATAACCTCGTCGATATCCTCCCCGAAAAAGCTGCCGTAAAGGCGCTCGCCCGTTGCGTTATCCATAATAAAAGCGCCGTTGTATACAATCAGCGGGATTTTCGCGGTTATCCCCGAGGTCGCCTTTGTCGCCGTGCCAAAGCCGCGGGCGGTGGCGTAGGAGAAAACCATTCCGCGCGAAACAAGCTCGTTTATCGTGCGTGCGGTGAAGTCCGAAACGGTCTGACTGCCCGAAAGCAGCGTGCCGTCAAGGTCTGAGAGGTACAGCGTTTTCATCTGCTCTCCCCTTTTCAAATTATTTTATTCAAGCATCGGCTGCGCTATGAATATTCTGCCGCAGTATCCTCCATAATATTACCGTCAACAGAACATCACAGTTTACGGAGGAGATTTATGGAAATCAGCGACATCAAGATAAGAAAAACTATGTGCGACGGCAGGCTTCGCGCGGTGGTTTCAATCACCATTGACAACGCAATAGCCGTGCACGACATAAAGCTAGTGCAGGGCGACGACAGAATGTTTGTAGCAATGCCAAGCCGCCGCGAGGACAGCGGTATCTTCCGCGACATAATCCACCCGATATCCGCAGACGTCCGCGAGGAAATCGAGGAAAAAATCCTCGACGCGTATCACCACTATATGCAGTAGGCTTTGGGTATTATCCTATGTGTGGTTATTTGTATATACTTTCCAAAACAGTCTCCCGGACTGTTTTGGAAGGAAAGGGACAAATAGTTATAGATGGTCCCATTTTGGGAAAACTCATTGTACAAGCTGTCCTTTTTGGGGCGGCGCATCCTTGCGCCGCCTTTGTGGGACAACGTTGCAACCCCCAAACCCCTTTAGCGCCTTTTTTATGGGGATTTCGCCGTCTGCGGACGGCGACGAGGGCGCTGCCCTTGACCCCATTTTTGAGGGCTAATTTTTCTATCCACAAAAATGAATACCCTCTTTACCCGCGGCTTTCCTTTTCAAGAAGCAGCTTCGTTTTCAGAATTGCTATCTGGGTCTTACTGTCTGCGATTTCGTTGTTCATAATCATTTCCACCGCTTTTTCGAGCGGTATTTTTTTTACGTCGAGAAACTCGTCGTCGTCAAGCTTCTGCGCGCCGTAGTGCAGCCCGCGCGCAAGGTACATATGAATCACCTCGCCGCAGTAAGCGGGCGTCGGGATAAGGCTGCCGAGATAGTCGTAGCGGTCGCAGGTGCAGCCCGTTTCTTCCTTCAGCTCGCGCAGACCGCAGTCGTAGTGCTTCTCGCCGTATTCAAGCTTGCCCGCAGGGATTTCGAGCAGCACTCTGCCGTGCGGATAGCGAAACTGCTCCACAAACAGCACGTTGTTGTCCTCGTCAAGCGGAAGCACGCATACTCCGCCGGGGTGCCGTATAACCTCGCGGGATACTACCTCGCCGTTTTCAAGCTCCGCCTTGTCCACAAAAAGCTTTACCACCCTGCCGTCGAATTTCTGCTCGCTTGACAGGGTTTTCTCCTCAAGATGCATTGTGTTTACCTCCGTATCAGAAAATATCGTCATCGTTTTCCCGCCGCTTCTTTTCGTCAAGCTCCTCAAGCAGCTTGTATGCCTCGTCGTGCTCCATAAGGTGCGACGTGCGCTCAGGCTCGGGCTGCGCGGGCGGCTCTGACCGCTCGCTTATGTCAAACATCTCGCCGTTGTCGGGCCAAAGAAGCTCTGCTTCGGGCGTTTCGTTCTTTTTCGCGGGAGTTTTGTCAACGCAGTCGTAAATCTGCCTTGAAAGCTGCGCGATATAGGAGCTGTGCGCCTTTACGCCGCCGACCTGCTCAGTATCGTACAGATGAACATAAGCGTTCACCTTTTTGCGCGAGAAAAGCCTGAAATACGCGATATACAAAGCGGAAAGCACTATCCCGACAATCGTCAGGACAATTCCCGCCGTCGCTCCCGGAGTGCGATACTTAAACGTTATTTCGCGGAAGCCCGACGGCACGCGCACCGCCATAAGCCCGCCGTTTACCTTAAAGATTTCGGCGGGCTCGCTGCCGATTTTCGCGCTCCAACCCTTGTCAAACGGAACGCTGAACACAACGAGCTTGTCCTCCTCGAAATTGCTCATCGCGGAGAAGCCCGTGCTGCTTACGCTGAAGCGGGATACCCCCGATTCAATGCGGGAGAGCGCGTCAAGCTTGAACTGTTCGAGAGTAGTCACCTTCGCCTTGTCAGTGGGAAGCTTTGTGAGGATATCGGAAAACCGATACGCCTGCTCCTTGGTCAGCGATACCGCGCGAACCATCAGCTTATCCGCAGCGCCGCTTTTCTTCACCTCTGCTTCATCGACATAA